>JACQYS010000010.1 GCA_016208105.1 Desulfovibrio sp. | reverse complement strand
GGCCTTTTCGGTTCCGAACCGGCGCTGGAATGTAATCAGGTCCATATCGTGGTAAGGTTTGGCCATGGCGAGCCTCCTCAACAGTCTAGATTCTTTCTATAAAGTATGGAAATTGCGGAGCGAAGGCAATAGCCACGTTTCATTATCCAGCTACGCATACCCTTTACACAAAAATATGCGCCATGCTAATAATCAGACAGGCGATCAAATCTCGAACAATCTATCACAGGAGGGCGATTTAGATGAAGAAGGTCGTACTGGCGATTTGCACCGTGGTCCTGCTTTCCATTTCCACCAACGCCTTTTCCATGGGTGCATTCCCCATCGCCCAACCATCGGCTTCACCCGCCAGTACCGAGGGAAAGACTGACTGGCAGCCCAGTGTTAAAAGCACTATTTCCGGGACGATGTACTCCGTCTACTCCCCCAGCTCCGACGTCCAGTACAGCGTGTACCCCCTGACGACCACAGGCTGGAGAGCTGACAGCGCAAATAATGTTACTCCCGTGGTCTATTCCACCTTCTGGGATAAATTCGGCGGCCTATTCTGATTGGAATGATCGTGGTCTGTGAATACAGTTTTAACGCAATCTGCATCAAAGGACCAATTTGATGAAAAAGGTCATTCTGGCAATTTGTACAGTCATCATGCTTTCTATTTCCAGCAACGCCTTTTCCATGGGGTTTTTCCCAACCACGCAGCCGACACTCCCTGCTGCGAGCACCGAGGGGAAGAGCGACTGGAGGCCCAGCGTAAGCAATTCCTCAAGTGGGATAATGTACTCCGTCTATTCTCCCAGTGCCGATGTCGGGTATTCGGCGTTCCCAAGATCAAACAATGTGGTCAGAGTTGATTCAGCGTACAATACTTCAAACGTAACCTACAGTAGCTTTTGGGATAAATTCGGCGGTCTCTTCTAAGCACACAGCGAAATGGCATGATCGTAGCGAGAATCCACTCGCGTAAACCAAAAGAGCAAGGGGTTCCGGCCGCAAGCCGAACCCCTTTTTCGTTGGTCCTACCGGAACCGGCAGCGCTGACGCACGAATGTCTTCCCCCTCGACAACTCCCTGGCACAGTTGGTATTTCCCCCCTCGTAGTAAGGAGGGCGTATGATCGATCTGGACAAGGCGACGTTGGCAGTGGCCGGATTTCAGGCTCTTCTGGACCGCACGCCGCCGGAGGCGGTGAACGTCCGCGTCTATTCCGAAGCCTGGACGCTCTCGGAAATAGTCGGGCATTTGATAGACTCAGCCAGTAACAACCACCAGCGCTTCGCCCGCCTGCGCCTGGGCAACCTGGACGGGTTCCCGGGCTACGAGGCCGAAACCTGGGTCCGCGCCCAGGACCACGATTCCTGCCCCTTCCCACTCCTTTCCCGTCTGTGGACCGCGTACAACGGCTTCTTGCTCCATCTGGCCGAAACCATCCCCCAGGCAGCCCTCCAGAACGCCTGGATGAAACCGGAAGGCCCGTTGACCCTGGGGTTTCTGGTCAACGACTATTTCAGCCACCTGAACCTGCACGCCGAACACTATGCCAAACGCCTGGACGAGGTGGAAGCGGCGCGGGCGCGGGGCTGAAGCCAAACGCAGCGAAAAGGGGAAGGGTGGTGCGACCGTGCCGCCCAAAACAAAGGGGCCGGATTGAAGTCCAGCCCCTTGTTGCCACGTTGCGATGTTATTATAACGTTATAAATGACTATTTATGGTTGTAAATCGTGTCACCGATCTTTGTTCCTGTCGTTCCATCCGAGTATTTGAATGTATCACCTATTCGTACGGCGGTTGTCCCGTTTGAGAAGTAGTAGGTGTCACCGCTTTTTCTCATGGTCGAGCCGTCGTTCCCGTAGTATTTATCTCCAATTTTTTCGTACCTCACAATACTGGCCCCATATTTTGCACTTTAAAGTCTACCGGTGGAGGCGAGTGGCTGAGGCTTTTAGTGTTTCTGTCCTTCGGCGTGTAGGCCCACTGATGACCGCAAGCGCCAAGCAAAATCGTGATAGCCAGAATCAGAAGCACGAATGCGGCTTTCATCACACTTCTCCTCTCGGCTGCAGCCGATACCTGGCATGTGATACTCAATAGTCTTTCCTATACTGCCTGACGATGCCCGTCAACTGGGTTGAGGCTGGAATATCATCTGATGCGTTCGGTGCAGGCCCACACTTACAAGATACCAGGTGACAAACTCTTAGCAGGTTGTTTATATACTATGAACGTACAGGCGGTGAAACGTGCGCGTAACCGGCCGCTGCTTGCAGGATATTGCAGCATGCGAAGATTAGGGGAGGCGGTGTCTGGCAGGCAAGCCTGAGCGGCCATGGCGGCTTACCGGGGCACACCGAACGCCTCCCGCCACGGCCACGGCGAAAGTGAAACACGGATCGCGCAAACATACTGGTGACGAGCAAACCACGGCACGGGGAATTTACCATGAATACCCTTGCACGACTGAACAAGCTCTCTACGCATGATTTCTCGGCGGGAAACAGTTATTTGTCCGTGTTCATTTACTTATTCCTCTGCATTTCCCTCTTCATTGCAACACAGAATACGGCAAAGGCAGAGAACACCCCTCAGGAAAAAGTGTCTGTTCAAGTAGGAGATGTTGTACAGCCGCTTGTTGCTGCTGAATTTTTAATACTACTCCAGAAGGCTATAATAGAAAACGACAGGGACGCACTGGCCTCAGTTGTTCATTATCCAGTGAGAATAAACGGGAGCAAAAAAGACGGCACTGCCTTCAGGTTCTCTGTGAAAACAAAAGATCAGTTTTTGAAGCACTACGAATACATAATCACAAAAAAGGTCAAGCAGGACATCCTGGATCAGGACCCATATGAAGTGTTCCAAAACTACCAGGGCTTCATGGTGGGGTCCGGGTCACTCTGGATGAGGCCATATAACGGTACTCCTCTCATCTACGCCATCAACCGGTGAAGAGATTGCCGAATGCAGCCAGGAGAAGTCGACGCTTCGGGAGATCGATCCGAGGGAGCGCATGTCCCTCACATGTAAAATAGCAAAGAGTCCTGCCGTGAACCGCAGCAACCTCCCCATCATCGTAGGCTTTGTGGCCCTGGTCATAGCGGCTCATGCAATCGGTGCGTATTTCATCTTCAGGCCGCCCCAGCAGTCGCTCTTGCCAGCCGAAATCGTCGGCTCGCTCGGCACCGCCGGGTTCAAGCTGGCCCAGGGCATCGAGAAGGAGCCCTGCAACCGCACCCTTATTAACGATCTGGCCGGGAAGCTCAGCCGGGCCAACCATTTCTCGTCCGTGCTTTCCCTCTACGACAGCCGCGTAAACCTCTGCGGCGAATGCAAAGACCTCCTGCCTATGGTGTACGACGCCCGGATGGGTCTCATGCAGTACAAGGAGGCCCTGGCCGTAGCCGACGAGATGGTGGCCGACTACCCGAGCGACCCAAGCGTCCGGGGCTGGCGGTCACGCGCAAAGGAGAAGACCGGCGATACCCTGGGCGCCTACGAGGACATGCTCTTGGCCCTTTCGCTCTTTTCCGACCCGGCCCGGGTGCACGCCCAGGTGTTCTACGACACCGCAAAGCTGGCGGCCAAGGCCGGGTTCCCGTGCGAGGCGGCCAACATCCTGCGCGACTTCGTGGCCTTCGACGCCCACAAGCGGCGCACCCAGCAGCTGGATACCCTCATGAAGGAGTGGGAGAAGAAGGGCTCCTGCCCCAAGGTGCAGGCGAACGGCAGCGCCAAGGTGCGCTACAGCACGCGCAATGCGGCCATACTGGTGCCTGTGGAGGTGAACGGCGTCCAGGCCCGTATGATCCTGGACACCGGGGCCACCATGAGCCTCTTAACCCAGGGGTTCGCCAAGCGGGCCGGGGTGGAAGCGGTGAGTAAAAAGGGACTGCTTGCCTCCACTGCAAATGGCCGCACCTGGGTGGACGGCGGCCTGGCCGAAACCATGTCCCTGGGCGGGGCCAGCCTGAAAAAAGTGCCCCTTCACGTGCACGGAACACCCGGGGACTCGCTGGGCGAAGGTGTGGACGGGCTTCTCGGGCTTTCGTTTCTTGGAAACTTCAAGGCAAGCTTGAACAACGGGGTACTGGAGCTTTCGCCCCTGGAGTAGGGGACTCATCCTGATGGTGGCCTCGCACACCATCCGCCAGGCCCCGCAGCCTTCTGAAATGGCAGGAGCAAGACCGCTCTCAGAGCAGGGGGCCTTTTTTCGAAGCTTCTGTCGATGTGATCATCATCGCCCCCTGATCCCCATACCTTCATCAATTACTTCCCAATTTCTTATACTTTGGCGATGCGGGCATCCGGTCTGACTTCCTGGTGATTCATCCCCCAGAATGACATTGCGGTGCCAGTTCGCGCGCAAGCTGCCATTTATTGCGCCAATTGCACTCATCAGCGTACCTGATGCATGCTTTGACCAAATCGGCAGAAGAGGGGGGTGATCAGCTATGCGGGACCATCTTTGAGGCACGTCCCAACGCGTGACTCCGATGCTTTGATCGGAGCCCTACCGTGCCGTGTACCGGCATGAACCACTGATTGGCGAAACGAGAGGGCGCTCCCTCTTTTCCTCTTCTTGCTGGAGGTCCTGCATATGCAGGCAGCGAAGGTACTTGCCTTGCCGTATTCCGGGCTGGGATTCGACCTGAACCGCTTGTATGCGGTCACGAACCGCATGCGTCTTCGCGGCTGGCGTCCGCCTGCCGCCCCCATCACCACCCGCTCACTGTCTGAACACCCCCCGCATCCATACGGCTTTGCTTTGCACCTACAACTCTCCAGGGAGATACGAGGGAGATGACCCGCTTCCACCCGCCACAAGGAGAAGCATGATGGGAATCTGCCGTCGTGATTTTATGAAACTCGCCGCCGCAAGCGGCGTGGCCGTCACTTTCGGCGGGCTGGGGTTCGATCTGACCCCGGCCTATGCGGCAGCCGAGCTTGTGAAACTCAAAGGAACCAAGCAGACCACCTCGATCTGCTGCTATTGTTCGGTTGGCTGCGGGCTGATCGTGAACACCGCCCAGGAGGGCAAGGGCCGCGCCGTCAACATCGAGGGCGACCCCGACCATCCCATAAACCAAGGCTCCCTGTGCGCGAAAGGCGCGAGCCTGTACCAGCTCACCGAGAACGACCGGCGCATCCAGAAGGTGATGTACCGCGCTCCGAACAGCGACAAATGGCAGGAGAAATCCTGGGACTGGGCGCTTACTGAAATCGCCAAGCGCATCAAGGCCACGCGTGACGCATCCTTCAAGGAGAAGAACGCCAAGGGCCAGATGGTCAACCGCTGCGAAGGCATCGCCTCGGTGGGGTCGGCCGCCCTGGATAACGAGGAATGCTGGATCTACCAGACCTTCCTGCGAGCCATGGGGCTTACCTACATAGAACACCAGGCCCGCATCTGCCACAGCTCCACCGTGCCCGCCCTGGCCGAATCTTTCGGTCGCGGAGCCATGACCAACCACTACATCGACATCAAAAACAGCGACTGCGTCCTGATCATGGGCGGAAACTCCGCCGAGACACACCCGGTGTGCTTCAAGTGGGTGACCAAGGCCATGCAGAACGGTGCGCCCTTGATCCACGTTGACCCCAGGTTCACCAGGACCTCCTCCAAGGCGGACATCTACGCCCCCCTGCGTTCCGGCACGGACATCGCCTTTCTGGGCGGCATGATAAAGTACATCCTGGACAACAACCTGATCTTCGAGGAGTACGTCCGCGAATACACCAACGCGTCCTTCATAGTCGCCCCGGACTTCGACTTCACCGACGGGCTCTTCTCCGGATTCGACGAGGCCGCCCGGAAGTACGACAAAAGCAAATGGGCCTTTGCCCTGGACGACAAGGGCGTACCCAAGCGCGACATGACCCTGGCCGACCCGCGCTGCGTGTTCCAGCTGCTCAAGAAGCACTATTCCCGCTATGACCTGAAGAACGTTTCAGACGTCACCGGCACCCCGGCTGAAAAGCTGGAGGAAGTCTACAAGGCCTACACGCAGACCGGAAAGCCCGAGAAGTCCGGCACCATCCTCTACGCCATGGGATGGACCCAGCACACCGTTGGCGTGCAGAACATCCGGACCATGTGTCTGATTCAGCTGCTCCTGGGCAACATGGGCGTGGCTGGCGGAGGCGTGAACGCCCTCCGCGGCGAATCCAACGTCCAGGGCTCAACGGACCAGGGGCTCCTCTATCACATCATCCCCGGATACCTGCCCACGCCAAGGGCTTCCAACAAGACCTACGACGAATACAAGGCCTTGATCACTCCCAAGAGCAACGACCCCAAGAGCCTCAACTGGAAGCAGCACCAGCCCAAGTACATGGCAAGCCTTCTCAAGGCCATGTACAAGCAGGCCGAACCCGCCACGTCCTACGACTGGCTCCCCAAGCTGGACGACGGGCAGGACGCATCCTGGCTGGTGCTCTTCGACCAGATGCTCAAAGGGCAGTTCAAGGGTTTCTTCGCCTGGGGCATGAACCCGGCCGCCAGCGGCGCGAACTCCCACAAGACGCGCGAAGCCCTGACCAAGCTCGACTGGATGGTGAACGTCAACCTGTTCGACAACGAGACCGGCTCCTTCTGGAAAGGCCCGGGCATGGACCCGAAGAAAATCAAGACCGAGGTCTTCTTTCTGCCTGCGGCCGTATCCACCGAGAAGGAAGGTTCCATCACCAACTCGGGCCGCTGGATGCAGTGGCGCTACGGCGGCCCCAAACCCCTTGGCCAGTGCAAGCCCGACGGGGACATCATCTACGAACTCTTCATGAAGGTCCGCGACCTCTACAAAAAGGGCAAGGGAGCCTTCCCCGCGCCCATTCTGGGGGCCAACATCGACGACTGGGGCGACGGACACACCTTCGACCCCCACAAGGTTGCCCGGCTCATAAACGGCTACTACCTGAAAGACGTTAAGGGCAAAGCCCCGGACGGCTCGGAGATCGTGTACAAGGCCGGAACGCAGGTGGCCTCGTTCGCGAACTTGATGGACGACGGCTCCACCTGCTCGGGCGATTGGGTGTACTGCGGCTCCTACACCGACACGGACAAAGCCAAGGGCAACAAGGCCGCCCGCCGCTCCATCGAGCAGACCCCGGAACAGGCCAAGGTGGGCATGTTCCCCAACTGGTCCTGGTCCTGGCCGGTCAACCGGCGCGTCATCTACAACCGCGCTTCGGTCAACGCCCAGGGCGTACCCTACCAGCCGGACAAGCCCGTTCTGGCCTGGGACGCCACCGGAAAGAAGTGGACCATAGACGTGGTGGACGGTGGGGGCGATCCCGGCGCGAAGCACCCGTTCATCATGCAGCAGCACGGCCTGGGAGCCCTGTTCGGGCCGGGCTTGAACGACGGCCCCTTCCCGGAACACTACGAACCCATGGAATGCCCCATCCCGGCGCATCCGTTCTCCAAAAGGCTCAACAACCCCGCTGCGCTGATCTTCCCCGGCGAGGAGGCCAAACGCAGCTCCTGCGATCCGCGCTACCCCTTCGTGTGCACGTCCATCCGGGTCACCGAGCACTGGCAGACCGGGCTCATGACCCGCTGGACGCCCTGGCTGCTTGAGGCCGAGCCCCAGATGTTCTGCGAAATGAGCAACGAACTGGCCACGCTCAGGGGCATAAAAAACGGCGACAAGGTACTCCTGGAAAACCCCAGGGGGCAGGTGTGGGCCATGGCCATGGTCACCAACCGCCTGAAGCCCATGATGGTCATGGGCAACAAGGTCCATCTGGTCGCCATTCCCTGGCATTACGGCTGGGTGTGGCCCAAGGAAGGCGGCGAATCCGCCAACCTGCTCACCCCGTCGGTCGGCGACGCCAACACCGGCATCCCGGAAACCAAGGCCTTCATGGTCAACGTGAAAAAGGCTTAGGGAGGTAAACGATCATGCCAGGCAAGACGTTTTTCGTCGATCTTTCAAGGTGCACGGCCTGCCGTGGCTGCCAGGTGGCCTGCAAGCAGTGGAAGCAGTTGCCCGTCGAACCGACAAAGCAGACCGGCTCGCACCAGAACCCGCCGGACCTCTCCGCCGTCACCCTGAAGGTGGTGCGCTTCAAGGAATCCGGGGACGGAGCGGACTTCAAATGGCTGTTCATGCCCGACCAGTGCCGCCACTGCGTCCTTCCGCCGTGCAAGGACGCCGCAGACTCCGTGGTCAAGGAAGCCATCATCCAGGACAACGCCACAGGTGCGGTCATCTTCACCGATAAAACAAAAAACCTTCCCTTTGATGTGGTCAAAGGGGCCTGCCCCTACGACATTCCAAGGCTCGATCCGAAAACCAAGGTCATTGCCAAGTGCGACATGTGCAATGACAGGGTTACCGCCGGTTATTTGCCTTCCTGCGTCAAAAGCTGCCCCACCGGGACCATGAACTTCGGTGAGCGCGACGAGATGCTGGCCCTGGGAAAAAAACGGCTGGAGGAGCTCAAGAAAACCAAACCCAAAGCGGTGCTGGTGGACTGGGATTCCGTACGGGTGGTGTTTTTGACCGAACACGACCCCCGTCTGTACCATGGCACGCTCATGGCGGACGCGGATGAGCCGAGGATGTACTCGCGCCTGGCCGCCCTGGATATGCTGCTTGGTCCCTTGCGCCAGGCAAGGGGATAACCACACACTGCTAACCGCGCCCCGGCCGTATTGGAAATGGCCGGGGCGCTCCAGCGATTGCGCTGCAACCCCGTACGATCCGCCCGGACTATTCTCATGCAGGGCTACCAACTGTTGAACAGAAGCAGGGGGGCCAGAATGTTCACGTGCGAGGCCGCTTCGCCCCGTCCGGCGCCGTGCCGGGGTGGGCTTTGTGGCACGGCGCCGGAAGAGGCTGCTGGTGGGGGGGTGGAGGGAATAGAGACGGGTTGAGACTATCCTTTGCTGCCTTTCATCATGGCGGCGTGTTTGCTCTCATGCTGTTGCGGGCCAAGAAGTATCCTAGCGGCCGGGAGGCAGGGCTCCCTGCTGGGAGTGGGCCTCGCTCTGCATGTCCTTTATCAGGTTCTTGAGGATCATCGCCTGGTTGGCCAACTCTCCCACGGCCTGGGCCGATTGCCGCATGGCGTCGGACATCTCCAGTGAGATGCGGTTGACGTCCTCGATGCTTCTGGCGATCTCCCCGCTGGCCGTGGATTGCTGCTGCGAAGCGGCGGCAATGGAGCGCACCTGGTCCGTGGTGGAATCCACCAGGGTGACGATTTCCTTCAGCGAATCTCCCGACTTGTTGGCCAGTTCCGTGGTCTCCTCGATGGTCTTTCCCGAGCGCTCCACGTTGGCGATGTTCTTCTTGGTGCCTTCCTGGATGCCCCGGATGTCCTCGCCGACCTCCTTGGTGGCGGTCATGGTCTTTTCGGCAAGCTTTCTCACCTCGTCGGCGACAACAGCAAACCCCCGGCCGGCCTCGCCTGCTCGGGCGGCCTCGATGGCTGCATTCAAGGCCAGAAGGTTTGTCTGGTCCGCGATGTCGGAGATCACGTTCATGATGCGGTCGATCCCTTCGGCCTGCTTTCCAAGCATGCTCATGTCGTTTTTGAGCTCCTGGGACTGCTGGCGCACCTCCTCCATGCCTTTCACCACCTCGCTTACGAGCTGGGCTCCGGCCTGGGCGTTCGATTTGGCCTTAACCGCCGTGTCCGCGGCGTAGGAGGCGTTCTTGGCCACATCGAGCACGGTGGTGTTGATCTCCTCGATGGAGGTAGCGGTTTCTCCAACCCGCCGGGACTGCTCCTCCGAACCCACGCTCGACTGTTCCACCTGAGCCGACAGCTCCGTTGAAGCCGAGGTGATGATCTCCACCACCCCGTCCAGCTTGTTGGCGGCCTGGAGCATTCCCTCCCGGCGTCCCTGTTCGGCCTCCAGCCTGGCCGCATCCGCGGCCGCCTTGGCCGCGTTGGCCTCGTCGGCCTGCTGGCGCGCGTTTTGTGCGAACTCGGCCGATTCGGCCATGCGCTTCTTCAGCTCGCGCACCATCTGCTCTATGGAGTCCTTGAGGCGCAGCAGGCCGTAGCGGAAGCGCCCCTCGGGTGTGGCCTCCAGGTTGCCGTTCTCCACCTGGGCCGCGTATTCGCCGAGCCCGGCGAGGGGTTTGCTCACCAGGCCGCGGAAGGCGTAGGTGGTGGCGGCGATGATGACCACAAGTCCGGCCAGACACACTCCGACGAGCATGGTGGTGGACTGCCTGACCATGGCGTAGAGCTTGTCGATGGGAATGGAGACGATCTCGGCCGTTTCCACCCGGTTGGCCAGGCGCTCCGGGCTGTCGAAGGGGTACTTGTCGCGCAGGCTTGCCGGAGCGTCCTCCTTGCGCTTGTGGCAGGGCAGGCAGCTCTCCTTGTTGGCCTCGCCCATGGCCAGGATGAAATAGTCCATGCCGTCCACGGTGCGCACGCCTTTCCAGACCAGCTCCTTGCTGCCGGCCTTGTGCATGGCATCCAACTGGCCGATGAGGTCGGCTTCCACGGCGTTGGCCCGGTTTTTCGGGTTGAGAGGCTTGGTGGATGGCGTGCGGAAGGAGATGTCGTACTTGTGGGCCGGGGACATGGTCTCGAACACCTTGTTGGCGGCAAAGGAGGTTGACTGCAGCTCCACGATGAAGCCCTCCTTGCCGATGAGCTTGGTGGCCTCCGGCCGCACCACCCCGCCTAAGTGGGAGCGCACGGCCTTCATGCTGTGCAGCATGATGTCGGCCTTCTCCTGGTATTCCTCGATGATCACCTTCTCGAAATCGCCTTTGACTATGACCACCATGACCGTGAAGGTGATCAGGCACACGCTTCCGCTGATCAAAAGGAACATCTTCTGCAAGTTCATCATCCACTCCTGGAAGAGCTCGGCAAGCGCGGGCTCTTGAAATACGATATCAGCTGATATCAAGTATGATGCCAGGAGGGGTGAATGGTTAATCCCCTGATATAGTGGCTATTTTAAATCAGAAAAGGCCAAGAGGCGCTAACAGGGGGGAACGTGGTGCCACCTGAAGGCAACAGTCCCGCTGATGTGGAGCCAGGATCCGATTCAGGCATACGATATCATATCAAGCATGCCTGTTCGTACGCGTAAGAGGAGACACGCGCCACGCTCTGCCGCTGGTCCAGTCCGCAAAATGGGCTTTGAGCCCTTGCGAAGGGTTAAAAGCAGCTGCTGAGGTCTTTTTTTACATCCACATCCCTCTATAATCCCGTGAAAAATGATTCATGCAGCCGACAAGAACACGTTTTGCGCTTGCCCGGCGACAAGATTGAATATAGGAGGCGTTCTTATTCTTCGATAGCGCGTCATGCACTGTATTGAGGGCGTCTATACAGCCAGCCTCACTCGGCCGCCTTGAGTGGGATCCGCTGGCTCGGGGATCATTCGCCTCGAATTCCTCAACACAAAGCCGTCGATGCCCCTTCTTGACGAATTCATCTCCAAGCGGTCCATCCGGACGCTGACCGCCATTCTGATCGCCTGCGTGACCATACCGGCCATGGCAGTGGTCTTGATCCTTGGCCTGCACCTCTATTGGGACAAGCAGGATGACGTGGACGAACAGAGCATGGAGCTGACCCGTGTTGCGGCCACCTACCATCAGCAGGTGGTTCTTCGCGCCCAGAGCCTTCTGGAGACCATCGCGGACCTCCCTGTCCTGAAGGGAGGGAGCGCGTCCGAGATTGAAGAAATCTTAAGGCAGGTCGTCTCCCGCAACCCGCAGTACCTCACGCTCACCCTGGTCAGGCCCGACGGGTTTCTGTTCGCCTCCTCCACGGTAACCGACACCTCCATCAATTATAGTGACCGGGACAACTTCCAGCAGGCCATGAGCCAGCGGCGCTTCGCGGTTGGCCAGGCCACCCAGAGCCGGCTCAAGGGCAGCCCTGTTCTTCCCTTCGCCGTCCCTGTCATCGACTCGAACGGAGCCATCACAGGCGTGTTGCAGGCGGCGCTCAAACTGGACGAATATGAAAAGTTCTTTTCCGCAATGAGGCTGGCCCCAGGAACCAGGATCATATTCATCGACGGTCAGGGGGTCAGGCTTTTCCGTTATCCCCAGCGCGACATCTCCCCGGTGGGCGAAAGGATAACACAGCAGGTCTGGGACGCCATCTCCGGGATTTCCGAGAACAGCAAGACGTTTCGCGTCATCGGCCAGACAGGCCGGCCAATCACCTACAGCTACATACGCATCGCGGACGGTATGGAGAAACGCTCCGAACTGGGCATCCTGGGCGGGATACTCACCCCGAGCTTCTCCAAGGAGGTGTTGCCGGTAATCGCCTGGACCATCTTCGCCTTGTTTTTCATCGCGGTCAGCGCCATGGCCATCGGGTATTTTTTGAACAAGCGTATTCTGATCACCGGGCTGGTGGCTCTGGAAGGAAAGACGTCCGAGATTGTCCGCAGCGGGGAGCTGGTCCGGGTGGACACGGTGCCCGGCTGCGCAGAGGTGGTGGCCCTGGCCAAGTCGTTCAACCGGATGGTGGAATTCCTAAGGCGCGGCAACGAGGGCAGGGACAGGGCGGAACATGCCCTGAGCGATGCGGTGACCAGATATCAAACCCTCATGGCCACCGCCAGCGATGCCATACACATCCTCGATCAGGACGGAGATCTCGTCCAATTCAGCCAGTCCTTCCTGGACATGCTTGGCTACACCCTGGAGGAGGCCGCCTGCTTGAACGTGAGGGACTGGGAAGCGCAGGTCCCAGCCCACAGGCTGGCTGAATCCATCAATGTTCTCATGCGCGAACCGGGTACGTTCGAAACCAAACACCGGCGCAAGGACGGATCGATACTCGAGGTGGAGATAAGCGCCAAAAGCGTGATGCTCTCGGGCAGGCGGTATCTGTATGCGTCGGCCCGGGACATAAGCAGGCGCAAGAAAGCCGAGGAGGCGCTGCGCGAGAGCGAGGAGAGGTCCAGGCGCCTTTTCGAGCACGCCCCGGTGGGCATTTACCGCTCCACCATGGACGGCCACCTGATAACGGCAAACGCCACCCATGCCCGCATCCACGGCTTCGTTTCCCTGGAAGAACTGCGCAAGCATCTTCAGGACGGCACGAGGAGCCTGTTCGCCGACCCCGCCCAGCACGCCGAGCTCAGAAGGCTTCTGCGCGAACACGGCTCGGTGAAGGGGTACGAGAGCAGGCGCAAACGAAAGGACGGCTCCACCATATGGGTGGCCAGCAATGCCCACCTCATCAGTGCCCCCGGGTTCGACGAGCCGGTCATCGAAGGGTTCGTGGTGGACGTCACCGAGCGCAAGCGCGCGGAAGCCGAGCTCACCAGGCTGGCCACCACCGACCCACTGACCGGGGTCAGCAACCGCCGCCTGTTTTTCGACCGTGGCGCCAAGGAGTTCGCCAGAAGCCACCGCCACGGTTTGCCCCTGGCCCTCATCATGCTGGACATCGACCACTTCAAGGCCATCAACGACACATACGGCCACACCTGCGGCGACATCGTCCTGCAAACCATGGCCGCCCAGTGCATGGAGATACTGCGGGCCGAGGACCTCTTCGGCCGCCTGGGCGGCGAGGAGTTCGCGGCCCTGCTCACACATACGGATCTTCAGGGAGCCCAGCGCACGGCGGGCAGACTGCTGGACGCCCTGGCCGGGCTCGAGGTCCCCTGCGAGGAGAACGTGATCCGCTTCACGGTGAGCATCGGCGTGGCTGTTCTTGAATCATCCGACGCTTCTATCGAAGATATCCTCCTGCGGGCGGACAATGCCATGTACCGGGCCAAGAGAGCGGGGCGCAACTGCGTCTGCTAGGGGAGGGAAGGCGTCCAGGCGGGTGAGCATTCAAGAAATGCTCGGCTGGTCACCCGCCAACAGCCAGGCCTGCCTCCCGGGGGAGAACCCCGCTTCGTTTGCATTCCCACCCGAATAGTCGACCTTGACTACAATCCCGATGCCTTGAGGCAGCCGGAGCACTCAGCGGGCAAAGGAAGTTCCAGTTCCATGCGCTCCATGGATGCCTGGAAATCCTTGAGCGCGCCTTCCTGTTCCATGCACTCCATGTATTCGCCGATCAGTTGGTCGCAGGCGGCCTCACGCAGACTGAACGGCTCGCGAAAAGCCCGGTAGCCCGGTTCGTTCCATATCTCGTCCAGGTCCTTCTCCAACACGTTGCCGAACGATACCAGCGGGCCGTTGAAACCCTCGGGACGGGATTTCAAGGGCAGTTGCAGGAACACGCAGGGGCTTACTCCCCCGTCCACGGCCACGGTCATGTTCTCCTGGGGACGGTTCAGGCAGCTGGGCAACCGTTCCGGCACTACATGGACGATGCTCAGTTCCTGGCGGTTGAAGAAAGCTGCCCAACGTGCCCTGCGGGAGGCCTTTCTGGCGGCTTTGCCAGGTTGCACCAGACGCCCGGCATGCTCCGGGACTGCCTGAAAGGTGGGGTTCACACACAGGACACCGTCCAGACCCGTCCGCTTGGCCAAACGCACCGCTTCGGACAGCTCATGCTGGTTTTCGGGCTGGCGCAAAAAGGAAAGGCGCACCTGGCAGGAACTCCCAGCCATTTCCTTGAAGCGGCCAATGCCAGCCAGGATGTCTTCAAGCCGGGATGGAGGCCGCAACATGGCCTGGGTGGCCGGGGTGGCACCGCTCAAGGAGACCGTGAGCGCGTTCAATCCCGCATCCAGAAGACCTCGCCCAAGCTCCGGGGACAGGTGCACGCCGTTGGTGGTCAGGCCGCAGGGCGCTCCGGCCTGGGTGAAGGCGCGGACTATGGCGGGCAGATCCGGGTGCAGGAGAGGCTCTCCCCACCCCTGCAGGTGGACGAGGCTGAATCGCCTGGCGTGGGGCAACAGTTTCTCCACCACCGCCCAGGACACGTGCTCGCTTCGCCAGTGGTCGGCAAACGCCGTGTGCGGACACGTTGGGCAGCGGAGCGTGCAGTGCGTGCTCACGTCAAGCTGCAGGATGTTCCAGGCAGACGAAAGGGCCATGGACGGCATTTATTCCTTCGAGAAGCCCATGTCCAACCGGACTGATCTGTCAGCTCTTGCAAGAATCTCATACTTCCTCTTGCTTAAATCCGGCAATTCGGATTAAGGAATAAAACATGAAAACCGTGTGTCAGCTCTTCAAGGCGCTGACTGATGAAACCCGCCTGCGCATAGTAAACCTCCTGAGCCAGGGCGAACTGTGCGTCTGCGACCTGACGCACGCCCTGAAAATGCCTCAGTCAACTGTGTCCCGCCACCTGGCACACTTGAAGAACGCGGGCATAGTCATTGATCGACGCTGCAAGACATGGGCGTATTACCGGATTACAGATGATGCACTGCCGTTTACCCGAGACATCTTATCGTGCCTTGCCAGGCATGTGGCTCAATGTGATCAGGCACGCGCGGATATTGACGCCCTGGGTGATTATCGCTGCTGCTCGGAAAGGAACTGTGATCAACCACCAAAACGAGGGGGGGGGCCATGAGTGGGAGTGTGCCGACAGAAGACCCCTTGGTCAGGATGTACCGCGATCTGAAGCGGGCCATGGCCAAGGACATATCACAGGTGAAATGGGCCATGGTCATCGACCAGGCCAAGTGCATAGGCTGCCATGCCTGCGCGGTGGCCTGCGCCTCGGAGAACCGGCTCGGGCCAGGCGTGGTGTACCGCCCGGTGATGGAACAGGAAACCGGGACATACCCCAACGTGGGCCGGCGCTTTCTTCCCCGCCCCTGCATGCAGTGCGAGAATCCGCCCTGCGTTTCGGTGTGCCCGGTAACGGCCACCTACAAGAACGCGCAAGGGGTCACCGTCGTCGACTACAACCGCTGCATCGGCTGCCGGTACTGCCTGACCGCCTGCCCCTACGGTGCCCGCTGTTCGGACTTCGGAGGCTTCTATACATCCAAGACGGCTGAAGAGCCGGGACTCGTGCAAGGCCGTTACACCGCACGGGCCTACGAGCAGCAGAACGCCCCCGAGTACGCCAAATCCTGGGGCCAGCGCGGCAAGGGCTCGCCCGTGGGCAACGCCCGCAAGTGCCACTTCTGCCTGCACAGGCTCGAGGTCGGACAATTGCCCTCGTGCGTCACCAGCTGCGTGGGCAGGGCCACGTATTTCGGCGACCGTACAGATCCGGGCTCCCTGGTCAGCGAGCTCATGGGCTCGGCCCGCGCCTACACGCTCAAAGCGGAACTGGGCACCAAACCCAACGTCCACTACCTGGCATAGAGGAGGCTCACCGTGAAACCAAGCGTCAAAAAGCCTTTGCTCTACCTGAGTTTCGTTGGTCTGGCCGCCCTGGCGTTCGCTGTTGTGGACGTGCTCATCCACCGTTCCGGAGGAACGAACCTCGGGTCGTACGTACCCTGGGGCATGGGCGTGGTCATGTATCTTCTTTTCGTGGGCTTTTCCGCCGGAGGACTTCTCATCTCGGCTTTGACCCAGATTTTCGGCATGAAGGACTTAAAGCCTCTTGGTGGGCTGGCTACGTATGCGGCCTTAGTCGCCGAAGTGTGCGCGGGTATCGCCATCGCCTCGGACCTGGGCAGGTTCGAACGGATGTTCAACTTCGTGTTCTCACCAAGCCTTACTTCACCCATGTGGTGGATGTTCCTGTTTTTTTCTTCGGTGCTGTTCGTTTCCTTCATGAAGGCCTGGGCCTTCGCGAAGCTTGATGACGGCATCGTCTCCTTCTGGAGCTGGGTATCCATCCCTGTTGGGTTGTGCTTCTACTTCACCAACGGCTTCTTCTTTTCGGTACTTACCGGGCACGGGCTGTGGAGCGGACCGGTAATTCCTGTGCTGTTCGTCACGGCGGCGTTGCTTTGCGGCGGTGCCCTTGTGTGCGCCCTGGCCTGGTGGAGCAAGACGGATAAGATTGCTGTGGCCAAGCTGTCCTGGATAGTACTCTGGATGTTGGTGGTGTTCGCATTTCTGGAAGGACTCTGGCTGTGGATCGGTTGGCAGGGCGCTCGAGTTGAAACCGTGGCGGCTCTCAAGAATCTCTCCACCGGACCTGGCGCATGGGCCTTCTGGGGGGGACACGTATTGCTAGGGCTTATCCTCCCCCTGCTTCTTTTGCCACAGGCCAAGGACAATCCAGGCCTGGCCGCGTGGGCCTGCCTGTTCATTCTTATTGGCTTCGCCGGAGCGCGCTGGGCGTTCGTCGTCCCTGCCCAGAGCGTGGCCATGCTTCCCGGGCTCGATACGGCCTGGCAGCATCCGCGCCTCATGCTCACCTATCTGCCGAGCATGGCTGAATGGAGCTTGGCCGCGGGCGTGAGCGGGTTGGCGCTGTTCGGGTTCATCATGGGGCCGAAGGTCTTTCCCCGTCTCTACGGTTCAGGACCTCAACCAAACCAGGCCAGCTGAGGAGGTGACACCATGGACCGCAGAGACTTTTTGAAATCCTCCGCGCTTCTGGGCTGCGCCCTGGCCGCCGGGGAAAACATCGCCAACGCCGCCTCCTCCGAAGAGGCTTCCCGGAACCCATACCAGGGCTTCAAGCCCGAAGGCATGATCTTCTCGGCCTGCCAGCAGTGCAACACCCAGTGCGGCATCAAGGTGAAGATCGAAAACGGCAACGTGGTCAAGATCGACGGCAATCCTCTCTCGCCCTGGAACCTGACCCCGCAGCTGCCCTACAAGTCCTCCATGGCCGAGGCCGCCCTTCTGGACGCCCCCCTGTGCCCCAAGGGCTACGCCGGCATCCAGACACTCTACGACCCCTACCGCATCGTGAAGGTATTGAAACGCGCCGGAAAGCGCGGCGAGAACAAATGGAAGACCATTCCATTCGAACAGGCTGTGAAGGAGGTAGTGGAAGGCGGGGACCTCTTCGGCGAGGGCAAGGTGGACGGATTGAAAGACATCCTGACCTGCCGCGACCCCAAGATCTCCGACGCCCTCAAGAAGGACGCGGCCGACGTGGCCAGCAAGAAGATGACCCTGGACGAGTTCAAGGCCAAGAACGCGGACAACCTCAAATACCTGATCGATCCCGACCATCCTGATTTCGGGGTCAAGAACAACCAGTTCTGCCTGAACTGGGGCCGCCTGAAGGGAGGGCGAAGCGAGTTCGTACGGCGCTTCACCGAGTTCTCCGGCGGCTCCTACAATTACCACGGCCACACCACGGTGTGCCAGGGCTCGCTGTACTTCTCCTGCAAGGCCATGTCCGACCAGTATCTGGAGGGGAAATTCACCGACGGCTCCAAGTTCTACTGGCAGGCGGACACTGGCAACGCGGAGTTCATCTTCTTCGTGGGCGCCAACCCCTTCGAGGCCAACTACGGCCCGCCCCTTCGCGCCAGCAAGATAAGCCAGATCACCTCGGACGGGGTCAAGATCGCGGTGGCCGATCCGCGCTGCTCCAAGACGGCGGCCCGGGCCTGGAAGTGGCTGCCCGTGAAGCCCGACGGGATAGGCGCGCTGGCCCAGGCCATGATCCGCTGGATCATCGAGAACAAGCGCTACGACGCCCGCTACCTGGCCAACGCCAACAAGGCCGCCGCCAAGGCGGACAACGAGCCCACCTGGACCCAGGCCTGCTGGCTGGTGAAGCTCGACGCGGACGGCAAGCCCACGGTGTTCCTGCGCGGCTCGGACCTGGGCATGGAACCCCAGAAGCGCCCCACCAAGGACGGCAAGTCCGAATGGAGCTTCGACCCGTTCATCGTTGTCAACGACAACGGCGAACCCGTGCCATTCGATCCCAATGACGACAAGGCCGTTGTCGAAGGACAGCTGCTCTTCGCTGGAGAGCTGAACAGCATCAAGGTGAAGACCGCGCTGCAGATCTACGCGGAAGGCGCCAATTCCAAGAGCTTCGACGACTGGTGCAAGCTGGCCGGGGTGGCCTCCGCCGACGTGGCCGAGATCGCCAGGGAGTTCACCTCCCACGGCAAGAAGGCAGTGTGCGACCTGCACAGGGGCGTGTCGCAGCATACCTCGGGCTTCTTCAATGTGGTCTCCTGGATGCTGGTGAACGTGCTCATCGGCAACCACGACTGGATGGGGGGCTTAAGCAAGGCCACCACCTTCAACCACGACGGCTCGCGCGAGGGAAAACCCTACAACCTGACCAAGCACCCGGCCAAGATGCCCGGTTGGGGCATCTCCATCATCCGCCACCAGGCCAGCTACGAGAAGTCCTCGCTTTTTACCGGCTATCCGGCCAAGCGGGTGTGGTATCCCTTCGCCTCGGACATCTACCAGGAGGTCATCCCCAGCGCCGGGGACATGTATCCCTATCAGCTCAAATGCCTTCTGCTCTACATGGGCACGCCCGTGTATTCGCTTCCGGCAGGTCACGCCCTGGCCGCCATCCTGGCGGACCCGAAAAAGATACCGCTCTTTATAACCTCGGACACCACCGTGGGCGAGACCAGCATCTTCGCGGACTACGTCTTCCCGGACCTGACCTACCTTGAGCGCTGGGAGTTCGTGGGCTCGCACCCCTCAATGGCCCCCAAGGTTGGCGCCATCCGCCAGCCAGCGGCCAAACCCATGACCGACACCTGCACCGTGTACGGCCAGCAGATGCCGCTGAGCTTCGAGTCGCTGCTTTTGGGCCTGGCCGAGAAGCTCAACTTGGCTGGATTCGGCGAGGACGCCTTCGGCAAGGGCCTGCACCTGAAGCACCAGGACGACATGTACCTGCGCATGGTGGCCAACCTGGCCTTCGGCGACAAGGCCGACGGCACCGAGAAGCTTCCCGGGGCGTCCCAGGCGGAGATGGACATCTTCCTGAAGGCCCGCGCCCACCTGCCTCCCACGGTGTTCGACGCCAAGCGCTGGGAGTCTTTGGCGGGAACGGAGCTGTGGCCAAGCGTGGTGACCATCCTGAACAGGGGAGGGCGCTTCCAGGAGTACGCCCAGGCCTACAAGGACGGACAGCTCACCAACAAGTACGGCAAGATGGTGGGCATCTACTTCGACAACCTGGCCAAGGCCAAGGACTCCATGACCGGGAAGACCTACCTGCCTTACGGTGGATTCGTCCCCGGGCCCCTGGACGTGGCCGGCAATGCGCTGCCGGACGCCAAAGACGGGTACGATATGACGCTTATCACCTACAAGGCCGTGACCCAGACCAAGTCGCGCACCTCGGGCAACTACTGGCTCCAGGCCCCGTATCCCGAGAACTTCGTGGAAGTGGCGGCAGCGGACGCTGCCAAGCTTGGCTTGAAGGACGGCGATCTGGTGAAGGTTCTCTCGGCTTCGAACCCAGAAGGCGTCTGGGACCTGGGGCCGTTCGGCAAGAAGCCGGTGGCTGGCAAGGTGAAGGTGCTTGAAGGCCTTCGCCCCGGTGTGGTCAGCTTCTCGCTTGGGCATGGCCACTGGGCCTACGGGGCAGGCGTTTGGGAGATCGACGGCAAGAAGATCGCCCCTGACCTAAGGCGCGCCACGGGCATCCATGCCAATGCGGCCATGCGCCTTGATCCGGTGCTTAAAAACACCGGGCTGGTGGACAAGATCGGCGGAAGCGCCGTGTTTTATCAATCACCAGTGAAACTTGTAAAAGCCTAGCCTACACCAAGAGCCGGGCTCCTTCACAGGGGCCCGGCTCTTCTTTTCATGGCCATCAGCTACATCACGGCGTAGATCAGATGGGTGCATGGAGGCCCGCCCGAAATCATTGCCCTTTGCCCGCGCCCAAAGGCCTGTCCGGACATCTACCGATCGCTTCGCCCCAATCCGCCCGACTGAGCCAGCCCGGCGGCCAGCCGCCGCCTGCCTTCGAAGGACAGATGTTCGCACGCCCATTGGCGGTCCACGAAAAGCTCCGGGCCAAGGATCTCGGAATAATCGAGCAGCTCCACGCCGTGCGCCGCGACGCCACGGGCCAGGGCCGCCATGTTCCCGCGCATGCGCTCCGCGAACGCCGGTCCAACCAGGCCGACGGCCTCTTCCATGTTCACGGGCGTCACATACACAACGGGCGTCATGCCCGCCCGGCGCAGTATGTCCAGGGCGTCGCCCAGCACAAGCAGCATTGGACAGCCGCCGTCGATCACGGTCATGTAGTTGTCGATAAAGAGCCTGCAAAGATCCGCAGCTTCCGGGTCGCCCAGGGCGCAGCTGCCAGCTAGGGGGAGCCGGGCCTCCTGTCTGCGGGAGGCGAAGTAGTCCTCTTTGGCCGGGAATGCACCGGATGCGGTGATGGTCTTTAAGTGTGCGTTGAAGTCCTGTCCCCGCAGGCGTGCGGCGCACCACGCCAGATACGCTTTAGGGCCCGCGTCATTGCCCAGCACCGTGAGATAATGCAGCAGATTGCCGAAATACGTGGCCGGATGGAAGAAATCCCCCACCGTGAGCGCCCTGGGATTTATGTTGACGATGACGAACCGTGGCTTGTGTGGAGCCTGCGCCAGCATCTTGGCATAGGCCTTCACCAGTACCGGACTTAGCCCCGGCGCGCTGATGCCCTGGACCGTGAGGCCGGTTTCGGCTGCAACCAGCTGGGCCAGGGTGTCCTGGCGCTCGTCGCTGTGGTGGGCGCCCATGGTGGAATCGTTGAAATAGAGCACGTCCGGAGCGGATTTCTTCAGGGATTGCCAGAGGGTGTAGGCGTCGGCGTTGTGGTAGGTGTCGTATTCCGGGTGGCGCGACGGCCAGGCGTGCTCACGCATGCAGCGGGTGACCGCGTCCCGGTGGAGGTTCGCAAATGCAGCGTAGTCCCAGGCTATGGCACCGGCAATGGCCGCCAGCACGGCCACAAGGCTCGCCCGGACGGCGGAACGCGTGAAAAAGCGGCGCATGAGGACTCCAGGGAACTGAACGGCGAGAGCGCGGATAACCCGGCAGCCGCTTGGAGAGCATGTGCCTCAGGCGGGCGCGAATAGCAACGCCCGGCGCATCAGGGCCGCGAAACCAGGCTTGGGCCTTCAGTACCGCTCGTACGCCCTCTCAGCCATTTCTCGAATGAGATGACCGGCAGAATGAGAGCCCCGGTCAATGCCGCATAGAGCCAGGCCAGTCCATCAAGCGGCGCCGAGCCGAAAAGGGTCTGGAGCGGTGGCAGATAGACAAAACAGGCCTGGAGGAGCAGCAGGAGGCCTATGCCAATAAAAATGGGCGGGTTGCTGAAAATACCCTGGGTAAACAAAGAGTCGCGCAGGGAGCGGCAGTTGAGCAGGTAGAATACCTGGGTGAAGGTGATGCTGGTCACGCAGAGGGTTTGCGCTTCGGAGTGCGCCAGAGCGTGCCGGGCGCTGGTGACCGCTTCAGGGCCGACGTTTCGGAAATAATCCCACAGGAACAGGCCGCAGGCCCCGGCGGTCATCAGGGTGGCAACGATAATCAAACGGGCTACGATGAAGCCGGAAAAGGCGGGTTCGTCCGGAGTGCGGGGCATGCGCCGCATGACGCCTGGCTCCAAGGCCTCGAAGGCCAGAGGGATGGAAAGCGTGACGCTCGCTATCAGATTGATCCAGAGAGTCTGGCTTGGGGACATGGGCATCAGGAGCTCATTGACGTCGCCCACCTGGACAGTAGGAAAAAAAAACATGGCCACGGACAGGATGCACGCCAGCCCCAGATTGGTCGGCAGCACAAAGGCCAGGGATTTGATGAGGTTGTCGTAGACCCGGCGGCCCTCCTCGATGGCGGCGGTTATGGAGGAGAAGTTGTCGTCCATCAGGACGATCTTGGCAGCCTCCTTGGATACCGCCGAACCGGTTATGCCCATGGCGATGCCGATGTCCGCTCGCTTGAGCGCCGGTGCGTCATTGACGCCGTCGCCAGTCATGGCCACCACATGGCGAAGCGACTGGAGGGCCTGCACCAGCCTGATCTTGTGCTCGGGCGCCACACGGGCAAAGACGTTGCACTTTTCGGCGGCGGCCGTGAATTGTTCCTCGGAGAGCTGGTCCAGGTCGCGCCCCTGCATGGCTTCTTGCCCTGGCTGCAAAAGGCCCAGTTGCCGGCCGATGGCTTCGGCTGTCACGGGGTGGTCGCCGGTGATCATCTTCACCGTGATTCCGGCCTTGTGGCACGTTTTAATTGAATCGATCACCTCGGTGCGGGGAGGGTCCACCATGCAGACCAGGCCTGCGAACTGCATGCCGCTTTCCACCAAATCAGGTGAGATATGATCGACTGAAGCATCCCGCTTGTGGGCGAAGGCGATAACCCGCATTCCTTGCCTGGCATAGGCATCCATGGCTTCATTCACCAGTATCTTTTCGGCAGCGCTCAGGGAGCTGCGTTCCATGACGATTTCCGGAGCGCCTTTGAGGAGAATGCGGCGTTCGCTTCCGATCCGGTTCAAGGTGGCCATGTATTTGGTGTCTGATTCGAAAGGGATCACGTCCAACCGTTCATGCCGGCTGCGATGATCGTTGGCGTCCAGGCCCGCTTTTTGACCTGCCACCACCAACGCGGCTTCTGTCGGATCCCCTGTGATGATCCACCTGCCGTCCTCCTGGCGCAGCGTGGCGTCGTTGCAGAGCACGGCGATCGTCAACAGCTCGGCAAGGTCCGCGGGAATATCCGTCAGGGGAACCCCGCCATGCTCGAACGCCCCCACTGGTTCGTATCCTATTCCAGACACGCGGTATTCCTGGCCATCGCGCCAGGCAGCCTGCACCGTCATCTCGTTGCGGGTCATGGTGCCCGTCTTGTCGGAGCAGATGATGGTTGTGGACCCCAGGGTTTCGACCGCGGGAAGGTGCCGGACCACGGCATTTCGCGCGGCCATGCGCCGGACACCGATGGCCAGGCAGATGGTGACCACAGCGGGCAGGCCCTCGGGGATGGCTGCGACGGCAAGCGACACGGCAACCATGAGGGACTCGCCCACCGGAGCGTTCTTCACCCAGATGCCAAAAGAGATCAGCACCGCCACCACAACCACGACCGCAGCGGTTATCCCGGTGGTGACCTTCGCCAATTGCCTGGTGAGCGGGGTCTCCAACGCTTTGGCCTGGTTCAGGAGCGCATTGATCCGACCCAGCTCAGTGGAGTTTCCTGTGGTAACGACCACACCCGTGGCAGTGCCTTGCAGAACAAGGGTCCCGCTGAAGACCATGTTGAAACGGTCACCCAGCGGAGCATCCTGGGCTACGGCTTGTGTGCTCTTTGCCACCGGCAGGGATTCGCCGGTAAGGGCGGCTTCTTCGACAAGAAGGCTCTTCACCCGAACCAGCCGGAGATCGGCTGGGACCTTGTCGCCACTTTGCAGGGTTACGATGTCTCCCGGGACCAACTCTCCGGCCGGCAAGGCGATGGACCGGCCATCGCGCAGAACGGTCGCCGTCTCGGGCACCATGGCGGCAAGGGCTTCGATGGCTTTTCCAGCCCTGTACTCCTGGGTAAAACCAATGAGTGCGTTAATACCCACCGCTCCGAACACCACAACGGCATCGGTTGGTTTGTTGAGCGCCACAGCCAGCGCGCCCGCGGCGATCAAAAGCCAGCCGATGGGAGTATTCACCTGGTTCCAAAAGATGAGCCATGCGCTGCCGGAACCATCTTTTGAAAGGGTGTTCGTCCCATACTGTCGCAAACGACGGAGGGCCTCATCTTCCGTGAGTCCGCTGGCCGTTGTTTTCAGCTCGGAGAGCACATCATCATCGGGAAGAGAGTGCCATTTCATTGTATTATCCATCACCACAGACCTATTGAAAAAATGCTGAGAGATGACACTTCATGGTCAATCCAACATGTAGCGCAAGAAGCGAAACATTTCCACGAACAAAACAAGAAACCACAGGGCTATGCTTATTCCAGCTGCTGCGGCTGATATGTCTTTTATTATCTTTATCTTTATGTTTTCATTCTCTTCAACAAAGTCGCATAGGGACTCTATGGCGCTGTTGAACAACTCGGAAATGAGAACCAACGACGTAACTAAGATTATAAGTAACGAGTCAACCCATTGTTGCATTACAAAACAAACAACAATGACGACAAGTGACAGGTACACTTTGTACGCCACGCTAAAATCATAACGCATGGCATAACGCAGTCCGGAAAGACACACCTTGATCTTTCGTACCGGATGGTATCCGGATCTGATTCTGCTTATAAACTTATTGTTCATGGGCGCTTAACCGATTGTCTCCACGAGCTTCTTTGTGGCTCGCTCATGAGTTGTACTTGTTTTTTCGAGCCCCGCAAGAAGGGATTCCGGACATTGCTGCCTGCGGGAGAAACTGAAACATGGCTACTTTCTGCCCCAACCGGGGATGGATGGCAATGGCGGGCAAGTCTTGGCGGGTCCGGGTGGATACGCCTCCGGAATGGTCCGGACGGACGGAGACGCTTGTTTCAGGAATACTCGGCGCGGCTTATGCTCAAAAAAACGGCCACGATATCCGGGTCGAACTGGGTGCCCGAGAGTCTGGTCAATTCGGTCACGGCCTCCTCGTGGCATCGGCCCCGGCGGTAGGCGCGGTCCGCTGTCATGGCCTCGTAGGCATCGGCCACGGTGCAGATGCGGGCCAGCAGGGGGATGTCCGTTCCCGCCAGGCCATGCGGGTATCCCATACCGTCGAATTGCTCCTGGTGGTGCAGAGAGACCAGCAGGGCATCTTCAAGGAAGGTTGCCTCTTTGAGCATTTCATGGGCGATGGCGGGGTGGGTTCTTACGATGGCCAGCTCCTCCTGGGTGAGCGGCCCGGTCTTTCGCAGAATGGAGTTGGGGATGGCCAGCTTGCCGATGTCGTGGAGCAGGGACCCCCATTCCAGCTGGGTCAGCTGATCCTGGTTGAGCCCCATCTGCCTGCCGATGGCCATGGCCACCTTGTTGACGCGCAGGGAATGTTCGGCCGTGCTTGATTCGTTGAACTTAAGCGCGTTCAGGAAGGCGCGGATGGTGACGTCGTAGGAGAAGGCGAGGTTCTCATTGGCTGTCTCCAGCTTTTCCAGAAGCTCTGCGATGCTCTTGCGCATGGCGTTGATGTCCTGGCTTAAAAGGCCGACCTCGTCGTTGGAGGCCGCGACCACCTCGGTGCCCAGGTCACCGGCCGCGATCTTGCGAACGGAGGTGGAAAGCTGGGATATGGGGCGAACAACTTCTCTGGCCACCCACAGGCTGAAGGCGATCCCCACCAGGACGAGCATCGCGTACACCAGCACCTGCATCTGCACGTGGCGAAGGCGCAGGGCGGCCCAGTTGGAATCGTCCATCTCAAGCTCCACCACACGCTTCGCGGGCTGGCCCGCATCGACCGCTATGGGAATGTAGTGGAAATGCCTGCCGTCTTCTGCCGCCATCTGCTGCTGGCCCTGCTGGACCGCCTGGGTGGCGGCGGCAAGGCGCGCTCCAGGAGGCAGAAGACTGGAAGTGTCGTTGACGTTTAAGAAGTTGGTGGAGTGGTGCTGGGCGAATATCTCCAGGCTTTTGACGTAGGAGGCGTTGCCCACGATGTTTCTTGCCAGGTTCTGAAAGGCGAGTATGTCGTGAAAGCCCTCGCTCGGGCGAAAGGGCGCTCCCACTTCGAGAATGAATTTGCGGTCCTTGGTGGCCTGGTAGGCGAACTGCTTTATGCCGTCGTTGAAGCTTAGGATCGGCCTGTCCAGAACGTATTCGCCCGAGGCGAGCACTCCGTCAAGAAACAGCGCGAAATCCCCCTCGCCGATGACCAGGCCCAAGTCCTTGGCGAAATTGGTGTGGACGACGGTATGGGAGAGGTCCACCACGAACAAATCCATCCCGCCGCCAGCGGAGGCTATGACGCCCTCAAGGTCCATTCCCCGGGGATTGCCCGGGTTGTTCTCGTAGCTCTCGTGAAGAAGGCCCATGGCCTTCTTCATCTTGTCCGCCATGCGCTCTTCCAGGAGCTTCTGGGCGTTGTCCTGGATGCGGACCCCCTGTTCCACAAGCCTGACGATCATGGCCACGGTAGCGTCGTGGCTTTCCTTGGTCATGGTGTCGAAGAGCCTGCTGGAGAAGACGTGGGCCATAGCCACGACCACCACGATGGTAGCAACAACGAGCGTGGCCAGCTTTCTGGAGAGGGGTCTGAATCCGCTCATCTGGGACCTTCAGCCTGAGTCACCCTTTGGTTTTCACTCACGCAAAGCCCTGGACGCGAGCATCACCTCGCCACGCACAGATGTGAGTTACGATATTACTTTTTAAATATTGTAAACGCCCTGGATAGTCAAGCACTTAGGAGATTGCATGGCAAGCGCAAGAATGTTGACGTCAATCGTGGGGACAAGGGAGCAATCGGTTCGCAAAGCCGGACCATAAATGCCATCAGCCCGTGACGTAGGGAAAGAACTTCCTGTCTTCCTCCAGCATGTGTTGTGATATCACGTCCACCGCCAGGAAACCAAAGAGCTCTCCCACGGAGACCTGGTCCTGGTGAAACCGAGCCGTCAGCTTGTCCATGCCCTGGACGAGCCTCGTATGCATCTGCGTATGCTTGTCGGCATCGGGATAGCGAACTGCTCTGAAAAGGGCGTCCTCGTCGCGAAAGTGCTTGGCCACATGGGCGGTAAGGTCGCTGATCAGCTTCTCGCACACGTCTTTGGGCTTTTCATCGAGAAGGGCGGCAAGAAGCTCATTGGAGAAGCTGAACAGTTCGCGGTGTTGCGAGTCTATCAGTTCGTTTCCGGATTCGTAGGAGTCTTTCCAGGCAAGACGAATAAAACCCGTCCGCGTCCTGGCGAAAGTTTCGTCCAGGTCCTCAATGTCATCAATAACTTTAACGGTGTTTCGCCCGGCATTCTTGGCTTCGTATAATGCTGCGTCAGCCTGGTTCAGGCGTTGCTCAAGCGACTTGCCCGCTCCGGTGAAAGAGACCGCGCCGATGCTCACCGTGAAGCGAACAGTTCCGCGCTGCGTGTTCACAGCGGTCTGCTCGATGTTTACGCGAAGACGCTCGGCGATCTGCCTGCCGCGCGTCTGGCCGGTATTCAGGAGCACAGCCGCGAACTCGTCTCCTCCCAGGCGGCCGAAGACGTCGATTTCCCGCAATGAATTCCTGCACGTCGACGCCAGGCTTCTGAGAACGTCGTCGCCTATGGCGTGCCCGAAGGTGTCGTTTATGGTCTTGAATTCATCAATGTCGATCATGAGCACGGTCATGGATTCATGGAAGCGCCCGCCGCGAGCGATCTCCCGCTCCCCAAGGTCGAAGAAGCGCCGCCTGGTGTTCACCCCGGTCAGATAGTCCTCTGACGCGAGGCGTATCAGCTCGCTCTCGTTTTTCTTCTGGGCGGTAATGTCTTGCGCCTGGGAAATAAAGAAGAGGGGCTTGTCATCGTCATCGCGGACCAGGGAGACATTTAGCAGCACAAAAACAATGCCGCCGTTCTTGTGGATGTATCTCTTCTCGCGCTGGTACGTCTCTCTTTCGTGGGAGAGTATCTGCTGGAAGTAGGTTAACGCCTCGTCGACGTCTTCAGGGTGGGTGATGTCCTGGAACTTCTTGGACAACAACTCGGCTTCCGAATAGCCGACAAGATTGCACAGCGCGTTGTTCACAGCGATCCATTGGCCGTCGGGCGCTATAAGCGACATGCCTATGGACGCGAAGCTGAACGCGCTGAGAAACAGCTTGTCTGTGCACAGGATGGGGCTTTTGGCACAGAGTTCTTCGTCTTTTACTCCTCGAGCGCCAAAGCCTCCGGCGAAGTTCTCTTTTTTGTCTCTCATGTGGATTGCGTGTCTCTTGTCATGGCGTGGAGAAAGGCCACCAGTTTGCAGGAGGCTGCCCTGGCCGTCGTGGCGCGCCTGTTCCACGCCATGTATGTGCACACACTCCTAGGAAAGCGCCTTCTGGCCGCCGCCTTCGGCCTGCATGTTTTCGATGAGGTTCTTGAGTATCTGGGCCTGGTTGGCCAGCTCGCCCACGGCCTGGGCGCTTTGGCGCATGGCGTCCGAGGTTTCGGAGGAGATGCGGCTCACGTCCTCGATGCTGTGGTTTATCTCCTCGCTGGCCGAAGACTGCTGCTCCGATGCCGTGGCGATGGAGCGCACCTGGTCCGAGGTGGATTCCACCAGCCTAACGATCTCCATGAGGGACTCGCCGGACTTCACGGCCAGGCCTGTGGCCTCCTCGATGGTTCTGGCGGAGCGTTCCACGTTCTCGATGTTCTTTTTCGTGCCGTCCTGGATGCCCCGGATGGCGTCGCCCACTTCCTTGGTGGCGGTCATGGTCTTTTCGGCCAGCTTACGCACCTCGTCGGCCACAACCGCGAAGCCCCGGCCGGCCTCTCCGGCGCGGGCGGCCTCGATGGCGGCGTTTAAGGCCAGCAGGTTGGTCTGGTCCGCGATGTCGGAGATAACGTTCATTATCTGGCCGATGCCCTCGGCCTGCTTGCCCAGGGTGCCCATGTCGGCCTTCATCTCCTGGGACTGGTACTGCACGTCTTCTATGCCCTTGACCACCTGGCCCACCACCCTGGAGCCGTCCTCGGCCTTGGCCTTGGCCTCGTCCGCGGTGTGAGCGGCGTGGGAGGCGGACTTGGCCACTTCCAGCACCGTGGCGTTCATCTCCTCCATGGCCGTGGCCGTCTCGTCCACGCGGCGGGACTGCTCCTCGGAGCCCCGGCTCGACTGCTCGATCTGGGCCGAGAGCTCTTCCGAGGCCGAAGTGACTATCTCCACCACGCCTTCGAGCTGGTTGGCCGCGTGGAGCATGCCTTCGGCCTTGGCGCGCTCGGCCTGTTCCTTGGCGGCCTCGGCTTCCTGGGTGGCGATCCTGGCCTTTTCGGACTCCTCGGCCGCGATGCGGGTCTTCTCGTTCGCTTCGGCTATCTTCTCGTTCAGATTGGCAACCATCACCCGCAGGCTGTCCGCCACTTGCCCGATCTCGTCCTTTTGCGAAACTTCGAGCTTTTCCCCGAGCTTGCCCGAGGCCACGGAATCCGAGAAGACCACCACCTTGCCCAGCGGCCTGGAGATGGAGCGCGTCAGCAGGATGCCCAGGATGAAGGCGATGATGGGCGTGATGGATGCCACGATGGTCATGTTGCGGACGTTGGCCGCGACCTTCAGGTCGGCCTGCTCCTTCTCCGCGTCGGAATTCTTCTTGTTGTTCTGGATTATCTTCCCCAGTTCCGCGAACTGCTTTCTGTTGATGTCGAGCCCCTTGACCACGCTGTCCAGGGCTGCGTCGTACTTGGCCTGGTTGCCGGGGTCGCTCTCCCATTCCTTGATAAGGGTGAAGCCCTTGGAATTGGCGGCCGTCGCCTGCTCATTATACCCTTTGAACACCTTCCATACGGCCGCGTCCTCCGGGGACTGCGGCATGGTCTCGTAGCGCTCGAACCCCTCCCTGTAGAGCTTGCGAGCGGTATCTATGTTGGCGTATTGCCCGGCCCGTTCTTCCTTGGGCAGACCCGGGATGAGCAGGGTACGCTGCGCCGTGATGACGTTTCGCATGTTGAACCTGATCTGGGCCAAGGCTTCGATGCTGGGGAGATAAACCTTCGCTACGCTATTCAACGATTTTTCAGTGTCGCGTAATCCTGAATAGCCGATGAGGCCGACCACTCCGGCCAATATGGCCACAATGATAAAAGCGACGATCAAACGGATGCCGATCTTGATGTTTCCCATTACACACCTCGAATTTGTGTTTCGATTGTAACCGCATTCCGGGTGCCTCAAGGGAATACAAAAGGAGCCCCGATGCTTTCCTGGACCAGCCTCTTCACGCCAAAGGCAGTGGGATAATCTATTTTAAATAAGCAGATAATTGCGTAAGTGCAAGGCTTACCGGGAGAAATGATGCCTTCGGACGTTGCGCCCTAGTGCTCTTCGCGTCAACTGTTTGAGTTATCTCGCAAAACTAACAACCTTGCTGAAAGCCCGGCCGCACCCCCGCTATGGGACAAAACGCGAGTCCGCGCCCTGGAACTGTTCCGGGGAGAGGCCCTGGGCGCCGCCGCTTCCGCCTTGAGGTATCCGCAACTGCGTGTCGTCTGTAGCCCGGGGAGCCTGTGAGAACAGTATCTGGGGGGGCGGGCAGGGCGGATGAAACCAAGCCCCGACCCCGTCCGCTAGGCGCTTTTCTTCTTTATGAGCTGGAAGGCCTTTTCAACGAGCTCGTTTATCTTGGCCTTGGAAATCTGAGCGTCCGCTCCCACCTCGACGCCCTTGTGGTACAGGCTCTCGGTGATGATGGAGGAACACAGAAGAATGGGGATTTTTTTCAGCACCGGATCATCTTTGATTCTCTTGGTCAGGTGGTGGCCGTCCATGAGAGGCATCTCGATATCCAGGATCGCGATGTCGGGAATGCTCGAGGGTGATTCGTTCTTCAGATTTTCCAGGTACACCCAGGCTTCCTTGCCGTTTTCGAACTGGGCCACCTCGAAGTTGTTTTCCGAAAGCATGTTGAAGACCATGTTGCGCACCATGGTGGAGTCGTCGGCAATGATCGCCTTGTAGTTCTTGCTCTCCAGTTCCTTCTTCACCTCGCTCGAAACGTTGGCGTTGGGAGTGGCAAGTTCGTTGAGCTTGGCCACGATCTTTTCCAGATCGAGTAGGAAGACGATCTTGCCTTCCAGCCGGACGATGCCGGTGATGGAATTGGAGGTCAAAGACGACAGCTGGACGTTGGGCGCTTTGACCTGGTCCCAACTGAGCCGGTAGATGCGGGTGACGCCGGACACGAGAAACGAGGTGATCACCTGGTTGAACTCGGTGACTATTACTTTCAGATGCTCTGTCTGCTGGAGCTTTTTCCCCACCCAGTGGCTCAAATCGATAAGCGGGACGATCTCGGTGCGCAAATCGAACGCGCCCATGACCGACGGATTGGACGCGTCAGGCATGTCGGTCAGCTCCGGGAGCCGGATAATCTCCAGCACCTTGGCCACGTTCATGCCGTAGTAGGTCCGGGAGGTGCGGTCGGTTTCGGGGTCATGCTCGTCAATAAAGAATTCAACGACCTCGAATTCGTTGGTTCCGGATTCCAGCAGAATGTCTGTTTTCGACATGTCTTCATCCTTCACTGAGTGTTTGCCGGGCGTCGGATTCAGTTTTTCGCAAGACACACAGAGAGCGGCGCGGCTGCTTGTTTTGTGCAACCCGGCTGTCTCAAGGAAGGCTGTATGAGACCCGTGGCTTTCCGAAAGCACTCGCCTCGCGACGAGGATGGCAATGATTATTTAAAACCGATAATTTGAACAATTCGTTAAAGCAAGTAGGGTTCGGAGAAATCTTTATTCATCAGCATGATATTTTGTATTCCACGCATTTTTGATCAAGAAGAGTTGAAGCCTGAAACAGTGTGCCCCATGCGTAGCCGATTTCTTATGGACGAACGAATAGGGACGGACGCAACCACTAACGGCAAGAGAGCCGGCAAGCCCTGAAGAGCCCAAAAGACGGGGCGACCGGTTTTATCGCGGCAAGTCCCTTTTTTATTGAGCAATCCTTGACGATTTGGCGAAATGTTCCTCAGAGTGGCGGCTCCCCCTTGCGCCAAACATGCGCGACAGGGTAACATGCCAGAGGTATGGCTCCCGAGGCGGTTCGTAATTTTCAATGCCTTTAGGCGTGCAATGAGGATTTACCGTATGGCTGATGTTTTTATCAAAAACGACAAAGTGTACGACGAGGATGTTCGCACATTCGTTAACGCCCAGAAAGGGGTGTTCCTCGTTTTGTCCCACGACCAGTTGTTCGGCAAAAACCTGCGCAACACCATCGTGCGCCACCTGGCCCTCAAGGAGGAGTGCATCATAAGCGTCTACACCCTGGAGCAGCTCCACTCGGGCATAGGCCAGCAGTTGGGCCAGGGCAACCGCGTCCTCATTTTCATCGAGCGCGAGATCAACGGCAAGAATTGCCACGACCTGGTCCAGCTGATCAAAATCGAGCACCCCGAAGTCATGGTGGTCGTGCTCACCAGCGAAGTGGCCAGGGAAATGCTCATCTACCTGCACGAACTCGGGGCCAACAACGTCATCACCAAGCCCTTCTCGGCCGACACGCTCATCGAAAAGATAGCCTTCACCGTGAAGCCCCGGGGCCAGATAGGCGAACTCATAGAGGCGGGCAAGGCGCTCAACGCCTCTGGCAAACACGATGAAGCCGTGGCCATGGCCCACAGGATTCTGGAGATAAAACCCAAGAGTCCCGCAGCGCTCATCCTGCTGGGCGACAGCTTCAAGGGCCTTGGCGACACCCAGAAGGCCCTGGACGCCTACAACAACGCCTACAAGAACGCCAAACTCTACCTGGAACCCATCAGAAAGATTGCCGAACTCCACAAGGAAAACGGCAACATCCGGGAAGAGACCAAATACCTGGAGAAGCTCGACAGGCTCTCGCCCCTGAACGTGGAGCGCAAGGTCACCATCGGCGGAAACTACATGGCGCTTGGCGAGCCGGACAAGGCCTCCGAGATCTTCAACGACGCCATGAAACTGGCCACCAAGGAGGCACAGGCCCAGATGAGCCGGGTGAGCCGCGCCATAGCCGACCAGTGCCTGCTCTCCAACCCAGAGCTCTCGGAGAAGTATCTGCGCCTGTCGCTGGAAGTGAAAAAGGGCGGGCTGGACAAGTCCGACATCGACACCTTCAACCGCCTTGGGATCACCCTGCGCAAGCAGGGGCGCTGGTCCGACGCGGTGGTGGAGTATCGCCGCGCCTTGAAGATCTCCCCCGAGGACGCGGGGCTCTACTACAACACGGCCATGGCCTTCACTGAGGGCAAGGAGGCCCAGAAGGCGCTCAAGCACCTGGACAAGGCCCTGGAACTTGATCCGGAGCTCTGGGCGGGCAACGAGACCATCTGCTTAAACATCGCCATGGCCTACTACAACTGCGCGGACAAGGAGCGGGCCCTGGAGTTCGCGAAACGGGCCTTGGAGGTGAACTCCTCGTCTGAAAAGGCGCGGATTCTCATCAAGAAGATCGGGGAGCGCGGGGCCTGACGGCTTGCAAAAACCGTTCTCGCAGCCCGAATGCGATCAATTCGCCTTGGCGATGCACGGAGAGACCAAGAGCCTGCCTTTCCAGGCCCCGTGCAGGGTCCGCATGGCCACGAAAAGCCACATGACACTTAGAAACACCGCCAGCACGGAGCCGAACACCGAAAAGAACGCTATGGAGAGTGTGGCGCCCAACTTGAGCGTGGCCACGGTGTAGACGCCCAGCGGGAAGGTGTAGCCCCACCAGCCCAGGTTGAAGGGAATACCGGCCCTGAAGTAGCGGATGGTGATGAGCGTGGCCAAAAGAAGCCACCACAGCCCGAAGCCCCAGAGCATGGTGCCTGCGATGACGCTTATGGAGGCCGCGCCCCTGCCCACCTGTTCCATGTTCCAGGCCGTAAAGATGGCCGGGGCGTCGCTGCCAAGTATAAGGAGCCCCAGGGCTCCGGTGCCGATTGGGCCGAGCGCCAGCCAGCTGGATGCGGCCATGCTCTCGTGGGGCAGCCGGTGCAGGGACATGCGAAGTAGCAGGATGGTGAGGATCGCGAAGGCCACGGGCACGGAAAACGCCCAGAGAACGTAGCTGGCGATGAGCGTCACGAACTGGGCCTGCGCCTCGGCCAAAAGGGGCGCGAGCATGCCGCCGGTGACGGCCGCCACCTCGGCGGCCACCACGGGCAGGAGCCATACGGCGGTCATCTGGTCCAGCACGTGTTCCTGGCGAGTGAACATGAGGTAGGGTATCAGCACGCCGCAGATGAGCGACATGGCCACGTCTATCCACCACAAGGCCTGGGCCAGGCCCACCACCCCGGCCCCAAAGCGGGGCAGGCCGAAGTAGAGTAGCCCGTTTATAATGGTCGCAAGCCCCATGGGGATGGTGCCGATGAACATGGACACCACGCTGTGGCCGAATATCCGCTTGGCTTCCTGCCCGAACATGATCCAGCGTGCGGTGTAGAGCCCCGCGAACAGCAGAAACATGCCGATGTTCGCCATCCAGAGGAGTTCTCCGGCCGCGTAGAGGGCAGGGGAGGCGCCCGGGAGCTGGGGCAGTGTCAACGCCAGGATGCCGGTGCCCATGGTGGCCGCGAACCAGTTGGGGGTGAACTGTCGGATCATTTCCCGGGGATGCTCCAGGCAGGTGAGGGGCCGTAAATCGTTCAAAAGTTTCTTTAACTTGTCGCGGGACATGGGTGTTCCTTGGTGATCTCTGCCGTGCTTAGGCCGAACTGCAGCCAGAGAGCTCTCAATCAGGATAAACTTGATCTTATTTAGCTTAGATCTGAATACGAGGTTACCGCAGTGGCGTCAACCGTCGAAAGAGGGGGAGGCCCCGGGAAGCACTCCGGGGTTCTAGATGCTCACCTGGATGCCCAGTTCCACGATCCTGTCCGAGGGGATGTTGAAGAACCGCGAGGCTGGCTGGGAGATGCGGGCCATGAGGGTGAACAGTATCTTGCGCCACCCCATGAGCCGCGAGCCGCCAGTGGTGAGGATCGTCTCCCGGCCAAGGAAGTAGGTGACGTCATAGGTGTCAAGCGCGAGGCCCTTGGCCTGGGCCTGTTCCAGAACAGCGGGCACATCCGGGGTTTCCATGAATCCGTAGCGGGCGAAGACCCGGTGGCAATTGCGCCCCAAATCAATGATCTGGAGACGATCCTCCTGATCCACGTAGGGCGTCTCGTCCACCAGAAGGGTCAAGATGACCACATTCTTGTGCAGCACGGGGATATGGGTGAAGAAATGGAGCATGGTCACCGGGGTGCCCTGCGGGTAGAGGCTCATGAACACGCCCGTGCCCGGCACGCGCTTGGGGTCGAGGATGGCCACGTCTCGCCAGAAGGTATCCAGGGGAACCACGAACTGGGAGACGCTCTCGTTGAGCGCCCGGCGGCCGTCCCGCCAGGTGAGCATGGTGAGCAGCACAAGGAAGGCGATGAGAAGCGTGATCCAACCGCCGTCGAAGAACTTCAGGATGTTGGCATTCAGGAAGGCCAGGTCGATGGACAGGAAAAAACCGGACAGGGACGCGGCCTGCCAGCGCGGCCATTCCCAGCGGTAGTGGGCGACATGGTAGAACAGGAGCGAAGTGATGGACATGGTGGCCGTAACGGAGATGCCGTATGCCGCAGCCAAATTGCTCGACTCCTTGAAAAGCAGGGTCAGCACCAGACAAGCAACCATGAGAGCCCAGTTGACGCTCGGGATGTATATCTGGCCTTCCTGCTCGCTCGATGTGTGGATGATGCGCACCCTGGGCATGAAGCCCAGCTGAACCGCCTGCCGGGTGAGCGAGAAGGCGCCGGAAATAAGCGCCTGCGACGCGATGACCGTGGCCATCGTCGCAAGGCCGACCATGGGGTAGAGCAGGGCCGGAGGCACTATGCCGTAAAAGGGGTTGTCCACGATGCTTGGCGAATGCAGCAGGCCGGCCCCTTGGCCCAGATAATTGAGAACAAGGCATGGAAAAGCCAGGGCCAACCAGGAAATGCGTATGGGATTTCGTCCGAAGTGTCCCATGTCGGCATACAGGGCTTCGCACCCGGTGATGCACATGACCACCGCGCCAAGCACGATGAACCCGTGAAACCGGTTCTCGATGAAGAAATTGACCGCATGGAAGGGGTTGAAGGAGGAGAGAATTTCAGGAGCCTGTGAAATGTTCGCCGCTCCGAAGAAGCCGATGGCGATAAACCAGGCCACCATTACAGGCCCGAACACCTTGCCGATGCCTGCCGTTCCCCATTTCTGGCACACGAAAAGCCCCGTGAGAATCACGCAGGTGATGGGCAGCACCAGAGGGGCCGCGGCCTTGGTGGCCACGTTCAGGCCCTCCACGGCGGAAAGCACGGAGATGGCGGGGGTAATAACCCCTTCGCCATACAGTAACGCCGCCCCGAGCATGCCGAAGATGGTCAGTACGGCCAGGCGGCGGCTATTCGACCATTGTTTTTTCGGCAAAAGCTCAAGCAGCGAGAACATGCCGCCTTCCCCCTTGTTGTCGGCCAGCATGATGAAAAGGATGTATTTGGCCGTAACAACCGTGGTGAGCGACCAGAACACCAGGGAGATAACCCCCAGGATGTTTGCCTGAGTGAGGCTCACGGCGTGGGGACCGTTGAAGCATTCCCGGATGGCGTACAGAGGGCTTGTGCCGATGTCGCCGAAGACCACTCCCAGGGCGCCAAGGGACATGGAAAGGAAACGGCTGCGGGATTTGTGGCTGGCGTCGCTTGCGGGCATGCTCATATCGAGGTTTTCCTTGCCGGTGTGCGTGTGTAAAAGAGTATTATTATCAGGCACCTTACTGTGAGTGAACATTCATTGTCCAGACATACCGTCCCCGATTCGCCGGGAGGTTGCACAGAACTCCCGCGCAGGGCGTTTGGCTTCCAAAGCTTGCGGCAATTTTCCCCCCGCCTTTACTTCACCCTGAAAAGCGTCTAAAAATATTGCACTAATCTAAAGAGGTGGACCAGATGGAGACCGCAGGGGCAGCAAAAAGCTTCTTGTTTGTTTCAGACGTCCATTTCGATCCCTTTGCCGACCCCGCCATTGTAAAGTCCCTGGCAGCCACGGATGTTTCGGGCTGGAAGAACATCTTCCTCTCTTCAAGCCAGACCGCGCCATCGCCGTACGGTACCGACGCCAACTTTTCCCTGCTGGAATCGGCCCTGGACAGCATGGCGACAACGGCCAAGGGCGTCGACCTCATCATCTTCCCTGGCGACGTGCTGGCCCACAAGTTCGAGGAGAAATACGCCGCCATCACCGGCGACACCAGCGCCAGCGGAGTGGCCTCCTTTGTCCAGAAAACGGTGTCTTTCTTTGTAAACGAGGTGGACAGCCGGTTCCCCAAGGCCACGGTGCTCATGGCCATCGGCAACAACGACAGCCTAAACGGCGACTACAAGAGCGCCCCCGGCGACGCCTATCTTAAGGTTACGGCCGACTCCATGGCCAAGGCCTTCTTTAATACCGACGCGGAGCGAGCCGCCTTCCTGAACGGCTACTCCAAGGCCGGGTACTACGCCATCGAGCCGGACGGGAAAAACGGCATCAAATACATCGTGCTAAACGACATCTTCTGGTCCGACAGATCCGATCAGACCGCGGCGGGTATCGCGGAGCTCTCCTGGCTCACCTCAGAGCTGGAGCAGTCATCCCAGGCCAACCAGAAGGTCTGGATCATAAACCACATCCCGTTAGGCGCCGACGCCAAGGGCATGGCCGCCAGCATCATCAAGGACGGCCTTACTTACAAGGGGCTCATGACGGCAGGGTTCAACGACGCCTTTGCCGCAATCGAAACCGCCTACGCCCAGACCATCAAGGCCGACCTGGCCGGGCACACCCACCGCGACGAGTTCCGCATCCTCTCGCCCGAACCGGCGTCGCCGTATTCCACCCTGACCAGCATCTCCCTGTCCATTTCGCCCGTAGACTCCAACAACCCCGGCTACGAGATATACACCTACGACCCCAAGTCCGGCTCGCTCCTGGACAAGGCCACCTACACCCGGGACCTGAGCAGGCCCGGCACCTCCTTCGTCAAGGAGTACGACTTCTCCCTGACCTACGGGCAGGGGCTGTCCACGGCGCAGGAGTGGTGGACAGCAGCGGGCGACATTCTCACCCAGCCAGCGAGCCGGGCCGCGTATTCGACGTATTACTCGGCCGGGGCCATGACCGACGCTGCGGTCCCGATCACGCCCACCAACTTCCCGGTCTACTGGCTGGCCGCCACCAACGTAACGCCCGAAAGCTACGCCATAAGCGCCGCTCCCGCGGCAACGGTGTGGAACGCCTTGGCCGAGCTTCTGTCAAAGCCCGCAAGCGGCAGCGCCAACCCGGCAGCCACCGGCGGCACAGCCCTCACCCTGCTGGCCCCCACAGGCATCACAACATCCGGCTCCGCCAGCACTGCCACGGCCGCAGCGCTTCTCGCCAACACCTGAAGAGGTCCTCGCCATGACCACGCTTCCCATCAAGCGCAGGACATTTCTGCGCTACGCCCTGTCCGGGGCTGGCCTTCTGGCAGCAAGGGCCATGCATGGCCCTGCGGACCTGGCCTGGGCCCTGGCCAATCAGCCCGGCATCGACTGCCCGGACGGCGACCCAGGATCATACACGGCCACATCAGCCGAGCGGGCAGGGATGTTTCTGCTTTTCTCCGACGTCCATTTCGACCCGTTTTCTGATCCCGCAAAGGTGAAGGCCCTGGCCGCAGCCCCGGCGAGCGCCTGGCGGGAGATTCTGGCCGTCTCCGGGCCAGTGGTTAGCCCCTACGGGCAGGACTCCAACGACGCGCTCTTTCAGTCTTTCCTGGACGACATGGCCGCGCGCGCCCCAAGGCCGGACTTCCTGCTGTTCCCGGGCGATCTTCTCTGCCACCAATTCTGGACCGAGTATCCGCGCCTGACCGGGGATTCTACGCCCCAGGGCCTTCTGGCCTTCATAGGAAAGACCGCCGAGTACTTCCTGACCGAGGTGACCCGCCGCTTTCCGGACATCCCCCTGTATCTCGCCCTGGGCAACAACGACAGTTTCGAGGGCGACTTCCGCATTGCCCCGAACAGTCCCTACCTAGTGGCCACGGCCCCCATAATCGCCCAGCGCGCCCTGAAAAGCGAAGCCGACCGGACCCGCTTTCTTGACTCCTACCCGGGATACGGCTGCTACAGCCTGCCCCTGCCAGGGCCGGGCAACGGCAAGCTCATCGTTTTCAACAACATCTTCTGGGCCAAGAGATACCCGGATCAGACGGCAGGCAAGCCGGTGCTGGAGTTTCTGGAGCGCGAGATAACGGCGGCTGGCCGCCAGGGCGAGAAGGTCTGGCTCATGGCCCATGTACCCCTGGGGGACAATTCCAAGTCAAGCGCCGCAAAGTTTTTGAAAAAGGGCACCGTCACCTACGACGGGCTCTTAACGGATGCCTGGAACAATGCGCTCGGCCGCCTGCTGGTTACCCACGCGGCCACGGTGAAGGCGTGCTTTGCCGGGCACGTCCACCGCGACGAATTCCGTCTGGTGTATCCGAACGGCCAGCCCATGCCGACGGTCTCCATGCGCCTTGCGCCGTCCATCTCGCCGGTTACGGGCAACAACCCCGGCTACCAGGTATACTCGTACGACAGGCAGAGCCTGGAGCTTTTGGACGTGACCGTCCACTCCATCAACATCGGGGCGGCAAAGCCCGCCTGGAGCAGGGAATACACGTACTCTAAAGCCTACGGCAGAGGGCTTCGTTCGGCCAAGGACTGGCAGGAGATGTACCAGGGGCTCCTGACCTGCGAGCCCAGGCGAAAGGCGTTCTCGCAGGCGTTCGACCTGCGCAGCCCGCACATAAACGAAGTGACCCCGCGCACCTTCCAGATATTCTGGGACGGCCTGGCCGTTACGGTAGGCGAGGCAGGGGGAGCGCTTTAGACGGGATGTGAGGAGGGTGGTTTTTTGCGGGAGCGGTCGCAGCAGCGTACAGGTTGCTTATGCCGTGGTCTCGCTCGCAGGGCTCACATATGAGTTCAGCCGGGAGGTCCTGGCATCGCCAAAGGCCAGCAGCTCCTTTTCCAGGATGAACCTGGCGAATTTCAGGGCGGATTCCAAAGAGCAGTTGATCTCAAGGGCGTTCAGCAGGTGTGTGATGGCGTTGTCCAGGTCGTCCCCTTCGAAGTAGGCCCTGGCGATGTTGAATTGAAGGTTCTCGTCCTCCGGGGACATCTCCTGGGCCTTGAAGTAATAGCGAAGGGTCTCCTCGATGAGCCCCCGGCGGCGAAGGCTTATGCCCAGTTCATTGAAGAGATGCTTGTGCTGCTCCTGGAAAGCTTCGTTCAGTTTGATGAGATCGTTGAAAACGTACTGAGCCTTTTGCGTTTTCCCGAGCGCGAGCAGGGAAATCCCCATTCCGAAAAGGGCCCGGATGTTGGCGTCATCGATGCTGCGAACCTTTTCGTACTCGCGTACGGCGCTTGCGTGGTTGCCTTGCTCCCGGTAGCTGTCGCCCTTCATGAGCGGGCTGCTTAAGAGCTTGTAGGTCAGCTGCGGCTCGGGAGTGAAGTCGTCGAGCACGGCCTCCTTGTCCAGAACGGTAAGCGCGCCCTGTATGCGCAAGTGCATGTCCAGGCTGCGCATTTCCACCTTGTTGCCGGAGATTTCCTTGGCGAACCAGGAGGTCTTGGACACTGATTTCCGCTTGGTGGTGCCTGTGCCCAGGGTTACTTCCTGTTCCCGGGAAAAGACGCCGTAGAGTTTTATGCAGGTTGCATCCATGAGAAAACCTGATCCGGGTAAGTCCTGATACGATGAGCGATCATGCGGCTGGCGCCACTGATGCGCAAGCCCTGGTCGGCCTTACGGACGCTAGTCGATGAGCAGGTTGCTGCCTTTTCCTGAACTCCACGGTTTGGGAAGGTAGCCCGGCGTGGATTCCTCCATGATTCCGGAATTGATTTTGCGGATCAGGTTGGCCGCTTCCTGGAAGTCCGACCGGATGGTCAGAGCCTTGTTCAAATGATCCAGGGCCTTGCCATTCTCGTTCCCGAAAATATGCGCCTTGGCTATGTTGTAGTGGAGGTTCTCGTCCTGGGGGGTCACTTCCAGGGCCTGGGTGTAGGCGTGTATGGCGCCCAGGTAATCACCGCTGCGTCTGAGTTTCACCCCGAGGCTGTTGTAGGGGTTCACCGCCTCCGGATCGTCCTTTAATATCTCAACGAAGACTTCCTTGAGTTCTTTTAACTTGTCCTGCATGGCAAAAAGGTCCGCAGCACGCTTGAGGTGGGCCTGGTACGCCTCGTCATTGCCTTTGCCCTTGTTGGCATAGGCCAGCCCGCGGTAGGCCTCGGCGTAGAGTTCGTTCAGAGCCACTGCCTTGTTGAAGGCTATTATGGCGCGCCCGAAACTCTTTGCGCGCAAATAGTCCATGCCCATGTTGAAATACTTGAGCGCCTCGTTCTCTTCGGCGACCACTTCCTCGAAACCATCTATCGCGGTGTCAAAGTCTCCGTTTCTCAATGCCTCCTTGGCATTGTCGAGCATTTCTTCCTCTATCTCCCCGGCGGAAAGCGAATTCCAGGCGGAGCGGATGTGTTTTTCAATGGTCTCCTGGGAGTAGGGGCGGATAACGTAGCCCGAGCATCCGGCGGACACGGCGTCCATCACGTATTCGCGGTTGCATTCGCTCGTAACCATCACCAGCGCCTTCACCGCAAGGGTCTGGTCTTTTGATATGCGGCGAAGGCACTCCAGCCCATCCATGTCGGAGAGCTGGGAATCGATCAGGGCGATGTTGGCCTGGCCGGCACGCAGATGCTGCATGGATTTATCGAGCGACGGATAGGCGCGCACGTTTTGAAACAACATGCGGGTGAGAATGCCTCTGTCGATGGACGAATGGTGGGCATTGCCGGATAAAACAGCGACAGAAAGCTCTCTGGGGTCGAATCTCATACTCGGAGACCTTCTCCTGATGCATGTTCGAGTGTGGCCCTTACGGCGAAAGAACAATAATTATACATCACAGTTGGAATATAAACAACGTTTAATCCTGAAAAACGATATACTCTTATGAGCCTAGGCTCGAATGATTTCCGCGCGGGCCATGCACGCTCCATGAAGATTTCTTGTTCGGTTTATCACTGTGGCTTCTCCAGCAGGCGAGTGCAAGGTAGGGTAACGGGAAAAACGGATGAATATGGAAAATATGCCGATCATAATCCTGGCGATGGGTTCACAGGGAGCGGCATGGTCGTAGGTTCAAGGTGAAGGTTCAGGGTGGGAACCGAATACACGTACCCGCACACCTACGGCAGGGGGATTCGCTCATCCAAGGGCTGGCAGGAGATGTATCAGGGGCTCGTCACCTGCGAGCCACGGAAAAAGGCGTTCGCAGAAGCGTTCGAGGGACGCAGCGCACACGACTGCGAGGTGACCCAGCGCACCTTCCAGGTATTCTGGGACTGCCTTGCCGTTACTGTGGGTGGTTCCTAGGCGGGGTGGATGAGGAGGTGGCCAAACCTACCAAAACGTACCGATTCCTCTCAATTCTTCTTTACCGTAGAGGGCCGGATTAGAACGCTTTGTGGCGTGAGCCAGAAGAACGGGCCTTGCGCGGGCAGGCGTGGCGACTGCTCAATGGGCTGTAATTCCTGTTGAACATTCCCCAATTCCTGGCCGTTGAATAATTGGAGTTCTGATACTCACACGCTATTGTTATCTGGAGAAAATCAAGCCTTACTTGGTGGTAATAGTTTATTATATTTTACTGGTATGCAGCGATTAGTTCTGTATGTTAATTTTATAATACACTGCTGCAGTTTAAGTTGATTATCATTGATAATAATTGTAATTTAAAAACAATAACATTGCTGTGTGGATTAAAAATCCAATCATATTCCTTAATGTTTCAGACGGTGAGCCTGGACGTTGTGCAATAACATATTTAGTGTCCCAGGGGCAATGTCCTCTTTTTTTGAGTTCGAAATAAGACGCTAAGGAATATAAAGATGATATTAGTGGTATGTAGAAGAATACGCCTTTGACAATTATTGTTAGCTCGCGACACAAGGCATTAACGAATCCAATTGGTCTTTTGTCAGGCCCGAGCACTTTAATTCCATAAAGCATTTTTCCGGGTGTGCTTCCAGTGATACCTATAGATATGGCAATTAGAGGTGTTGATATGCCTACAGAAAAAACAAATAAGAATATATAATCGAAAAAAATTTCTCTTGTGCCAGAAATGTGAATATAGTTATAAATAACTTTATTGAGATCAATAAAATTATACATGATTAGCAGCAGGAGAATAAGTACTAAGTGACAATCAAAATATCTTGCAAAATGCCGTCTCCATGGGTGTGGGGTCGTGTCAGTATAATTGCGTGTACTGTTTTGCTCGGTTTGCTTCATTTTATTATTGTTATGTATTTTTAATGCTCCTCGCACGCCATGAATAGAAAACACGAATACTACTGCAAATTCAAATGTTGTTATAATGTCTGTAGGATCAAGACCATTGTAATGGATAACATTATTTACAAATATTAACGTAGACATGACAAGAATAAATATAGACGCTTTTAAGCTGTTCTTTGTGATTAATTTATAAGACAGGAATGCATAAATAACAGCAGAAATAAATATCATAGTTGGCACTATAGAATCGTAAATTGTTTCTATAGCAGATTCATTTATTAAGTTCATGCAAATTAATAATGAATCAATACACTGCCAGGAGGATGACAACGCTCCATAGAGGACCGCTCTGTTTGCTCCACGCTCAGTGGTGACATCCGGCCAATACCATCTCACGGGCGTTATTGTGCTATTATGCTGCTCTGGCACGATGGTAACTTCCAGGTAGATATTTTCAGCTGAGAAAATATCTACTATACGATTTCATTCTGGTCAACGATAACCAGTGGCCGGTTTGACTGTAGTTTTCCAATGTCTGCCTCTCGAATTCCCATCCGATAATTTCAGAACCTCCCGAAATCTCCCGATTCCTCTCAATTCTTCCGCTGCACAGCCGGGCCGGATCATGGCTGAATGCGGCCCATGGTTACCGGCGACATCACATCCCTTGCCGAAGCGGCCGCCAAGAAACACAACCTCCCGCCCAGGCTGGTTCGAGCCATCGTCACGGTGGAGTCTGCCGGTAAAACAGGCGCCACCCGCTACGAACCAGCCTTTTTCAACCGCTACATCCGTCAACAGAATCTTCCCGAAGCTGAAGGGAAGGGCAGGGCCACCTCCTGGGGGCTCATGCAGATAATGGGCGAAACCGCCCGCACTCTCGGATTCGCAGGTGCGTTTACCTCCCTCCTGACTCCCGCCATCGGCCTCGAATGGGGCTGCCGTTACCTCTCCCGCCTGCGCGACCGCTACGCCTGCGAATCCTGGGAGTGCATCTGCCGGGCCTACAACGGGGGCCCCGGCAACCGCCACAACGAAAAAAACACCTATCCTGCCAAGGTCCTGGCCGCCCTGGGCGGCGTCTGGCCCGGCAAGGAGTAAGTCCGTGAACAATCTGGCCTCGCGCAAGCTGGTCATGGGCGTGGTGTCCGTGCTGGCCGCACGGGCGATCCCGGAGGAGACAACATCCCGTGCATAACCCCCATTCCGGCATGGGCGCGCCCACATACGCCTACGACGCCATCCGCCCCTGGCTGGCCACCGGCACAGTTATCCTCTGGCAGGGCAACGACCTGTTGGGCCGCGCCATCCGCCTGTTCACCGAGTTCAGCCACGCATCCCTCGTGGTACGCGAGCTGGACCCCTTAAGCATCGAACGCGTGGACGTTATCGAGGCGTTGGCCACCGGGCTTGAGATGCGCCACCTGAGCGAGCGCATGGCAGGCTATAACGGGCGCGTGTTCGCCTTCAGGCCGCTGGATCTCACCGCGGACATTCAGGCCAGGGTGAAGAGCTTCGCCCTGGATGAATGCGGCAAGGGCGTGCGCTACGACTACGCGGGCCTTTTCGCCAACGCCCTGGGGCGGGTGAGCGAGGGGGCCAACCGGTATTTCTGCTCGGAGTTCGCGGCCAGGGCGTTGGAACAGGGGGGTATCGCGAGATTAAAAGCCCATCGCAACGGCGAGGCCGCGCGCCCGGGCGACATCCCCGTGTGGTTCGACGGCGTTCTGCGCGAGATCGAGGTGGCCAGATGATGGAAACCATGGCCACGGCCTCGTTCATCGTTAATCCCATCCTGCTGGCCATCCTTGGCTACATGCTCAAGCGCTGGATCGAGCGCCTCGAGACCACCATCAAGGACATCTTGAAGACCCAGGGGGAGTGCCAGATCACCTTGGCCCGGGTGTACCGCACCAAGGCCGAGGCCGAAGCGGACAGCTCCCGCCAGTGGGACAAGCTGGACGACCTGGGCAACCGAATGACCCGGGTGGAAACCCGCCTGGAATCGGACGGGAAGTGAGCGTGGCGGAACCTGCGAATTTTCGGGATTTAACGCCGCTGGAGGAGCGCTTCGTTCAGGAATACCTGGTGGACTTGAATGGCTCCGCCGCCTGCCTGCGGGCCGGGTCCACCACGCGCCATCCCAACAAGCTGGCCTCGCAGATGAAGGCCAGGCCGCCGGTGCGCCGGGCCATAGATGCGGCCATGAGCGAGCGGGCCAGACATACCGGCATCACCGCCGAATGGGTGCTCAACAACCTGAAGGTCGTGGCCGAGCGCTGCCTTCAGGCCGTGCCGGTCGTAAAGCGCGGCGCCCACCAGGAGGAGGACGGCCAGGGGCTGTGGAGCTTCGACGCCTCCGGGGCCATCCGCAGCCTGGAGCTCATCGGCAGGCACCGGGGCATGTTCAAGGACCAGGTGGACCATGTGGTGAAGGGACGCATGGTGCACGAGCACGGCCTGTGTTCGCGCTCCGAGGCCATTCTTGAGATGCTCACCGGCACCGTTTCCGAGGGTGTCCCGGGCGACACCCCGGAGGACATCCATTCAAACGTTTCTAGTGATGTTACTAGTAATATTTATAGTAACCATGCCCAAAAGGCCGGAAGCGAACCCAAAGAAATAACAGGCGAAACACAAGCGCAGGATTCCCATGAACCGGCTTGAACGCGAGGCCTTGTATGCTGAGCTGTTCAAAACCTGCGGCCGCGAAGGCTTCACCACGGCCGCCCGGCGCCTGTGCAGGACCGATCTGTACTTCCTGCTCACGGTAATTCTTGGCCGAAAAGACATGCAGCGAGACTGGCTGCACGATCGGTGCATAGAGGTCCAGGACGAGCCGGACGGCCGCCTGGATCTCTGGGCCCGGGAGCACTACAAAAGTACCATCATCACCTTCGGCAAGACCATCCAGGACGTATTGGCCAACCCGGAAATCACCGTGGGCCTGTTCAGCTTCACCCGGCCCATCGCCAAGGCCTTCCTGCGCCAGATCATGCGCGAGTTCGAGGGAAACGAAACCCTGAAGGAGCTCTTCCCGGACATCCTCTGGGAGCATCCGCGCAAACAGGCCCCCAAGTGGAGCGAGGACGACGGCATAATCGTCCGCCGCCAAGGCAATCCCAAAGAGGCCACCATCGAGGCCTGGGGCCTGGTGGACGGCCAGCCCACCTCCAAGCACTACGGACTGGTGGTTTACGACGACGTGGTCACCCGCGAATCCGTCACCTCCCCGGACATGATCAGTAAGGTCACCGAAGCCTGGGAGCTCTCGCAATCCTTGGGCAGCGACGGCGGCACGGTGCGCACCATCGGCACCCGCTATCACGCGAACGACACCTACCACACCATGATTCGGCGCGGCTCGGCCATCCCGCGCATCCATCCGGCCACCATCGACGGCACGGTGGACGGCGAGCCCGTGCTCATGAGCCGCGAAACGCTAATAAAGAAGCGCCGGGACATGGGGCCCTACACCTTCGGCTGCCAGATGCTCCAGGACCCCGTGGCCGACAAGGCCCAGGGCTTCAAGCGCGAGTGGCTCCAGTTCTGGGAGCCGAAGAACCTGGGGGAATTAAACGTCTACATCCTGGTGGACCCGGCCGGGAAGAAGAAGCAGGCCAGCGACTACACGGTGATGAAGGTGATAGGCCTGGGGCCGGACCAGAACTACTACGAGATCGACTGCATCCGCGACCGCCTGAACCTCACCGAGCGGGCCGCAGCGCTCCTGCGCCTGCACCGGCAATACAGGCCCATCAAGGTGGGCTATGAACAGTACGGCATGCAGGCCGACATCGAGCACATCAAATACCTCCAGGCCCTGGAGAACTACCGCTTCCCCATAGTGGAGCTCGGCGGCTCCATGCCCAAGGAGGACCGCATCCGGCGCCTGGTGCCGCTCTACGAGCAGGGTCGGTTCTTCCATCCCACGCGCATCCTCTACGTGGACCACGAGAAGAAAAGCCGCGATCTGGTGGCCGAGTTCATCGCGGACGAATACGAGGCCTTTCCCGTTGCCGCCCACGACGACATGCTCGATTGCCAGGCCCGCATCGTGGACCCGGAGCTCGGGGCCAGGTTCCCGGAACAGGCCGCAAACGGACACGCCCAGCCTTCCGGGCGGGCCATCATGGACTACAACCCGCTGGACGGGCTTGGCGGAGCCACCGCCCGCACCAGCTACGACCCCTACGGAGGCTGACATGGCAGGCGGCGGCGGATTTCAGGACGTATCGATCGACGACATGAACACGAAGATCTCCCAGATCACCCCTCCCAGCCGGGAGGAAAACCCCATGCTCTACGAGGACGACCAGTTCGGCAACAGCCGCCTGGACGCCTGGTATTCGAATGAAGTGTCCAAGGTGGCCAGGTCCATGCAGCCCCAAGATCCGCAGGAGCTTACCAGGAACGTCACCGATGCTGTCATCCGGGCCAACGCCCAGGGGCGCCTTCCCGACCCGGACTACGACATCCTGGCCAAACAGGGCGTGGACTACGGCAAGATAGAGTGGTCCCCCTCGAACATAAGCGCCCTGGCCGCCCAGCGGGCCAGCGACTACCTCTCGGACCGGATGGCCAAGGCCTCGGCCCAGAGCCGCAAGCTCTCCCAGGCCCAGCAGGAGCTTCTGCTGGCCCAGCGCACGGAATTGGAGAAAACCCGGCTCACCACGGCGGCCGCCGGAGACCAGGCGGCCAGGGACCAGGCCCGGCAAGCACGGCTCACCAAGCTTATCAAGGGGAGCGTGAAGTTTCCGGCCGGTTCGAGCCTTCTGGCCCTGGACGACCCGGAGAACGAGTACAAGGCCACCTAGGTGTGTGAGCGAGCGCGTTTGCGGCCTTAAGCCGCCGCGCAAAAGGGGAGAGGAGCAATGAAGGCTCCTCTCCTTCAATATCTAGCAGATTGCTTCATTTCCAGAAGGTCCTGTGGGGGGCGACCAATTCGTCTTCCAGTTCCGGAAAAGGACCCACCACCAGGATGGGCTTTTGTCCCGTTTTATAGACCGTACGACACGGCAGGTTCATGGTGGGGTTGTCCTTGCTGGCGCCGGTCAGTTTTTTCAATGTGGTTTCCTCAACGCCGTAGACCAGGTTTCCGATGTTGGCCCAATAAACGTTTCCGGCGCACATGACGCACGGTTCGAACGTTGTCACCAGGGTGCATCTCCACAAGTACTCCGGATTGTACTGCGCAAACGCCCGCCGCGACAGTTCTGTTTCGGCATGCTGAATCGAGTTCAGATTTCCCTGTTTCATCAGCACTTTCTCGCCATCCGGTGCCACCAGTACCGCGCCAAATGGGTGATGGCCAAATTCCGCCGCTTCCTTGGCGACATCATTCGCAGCCCTCAGATGTTTCAGGATCTGCTGATAATCGAGGGGAAACCTACGTGTGTCCGAAGATGGTTTCCAATCTTCGGACCCGGTCTTTTCCGCAGCAAGCGCATGACGTGCCGGTAGGGTGACCGCCGTGGAAAAAAGAAACGCTCCGATTGTTGCCGTAGCTTTTAAGAAATCGCGTTTTGACTTTTGCATGTTCTAGCCTCGCTTGAGTTGTGTCTCAGTGCCAGCAAACACACAGGACGACCCAGTCCGCCGGAGAGAGCCGGCCCTTGGTCAAGGGCGGCGTCAGCTGTGGATCCATTCCCATCATTGCCTCAGTTTCAGGCCCACGGCAACCGGTCGGCAAGAGAGAGTTGGTTCTGTTCGAATTAATATGGCCTCAAGGGTATCTCCAAGAGGCCGAGCCCCGAACGCCAAACAGCCGAACCCGGCCGGATCTCACACTCACAACGCAGCGCATACGCGGATGAAAGCGCATCTTACAACGGAGCTGGCGGTGCCGGAAACCCCGGCGGCCCGGCCGGAACAGCCGATGGAATCCAGACCATCGGCAACGGCTGCGGCGGCAAGCTGGTGGTAATCTGCAAAGGTTTGCTCACCGTGGAATCCGGCGGGAAGATAGAAGCGAACGGCATGGTTGGCGGTGCAGCCGGATATGGTGGCGGAGGCGGCTCCGGAGGCGGGCACATAAGCGTCATCACCCCGTCCGGCACACAGTACCAGAACAACGGGACCGTCCAGGCCGCAGGCGGGGCAGGGGGCAACTCCAACAATGGTTGGGGTGCCGGCGGCCCAGGCGGCGCTGGCTCGGTAGTAACCAAAACCTTTATCGAAATGGGATGGTAAACAATGGACTATCATATCTTTCATAGCACTCAGGTTGAGGCCTCCCGCGATCTTGTGGCGGCCCTTGGCGCGGAGCCTCTGAACACCGGCATGCAGATTTTAAGCGTGAACGGGGACAGCGTGACCATAACCGGGCATCACATCCAGAACGTGGCCATAAACCCCAACATCCCAGGCTACCCGTACGTGACCTTCAAAAACGGCGACCAGGACGTGGGCCTTTTCGCGCCAGCGTCCTGGGACGAAGTGAAGGCATGGGTGGCACCCGAGGCCCCGGTCCTGGCGGCGGCCAAGCCGACCGTTCTCTCTCCGTACGAGTTCGCCATCCGGTTCACCCAGGACGAGCGCAAGGCCATCCTGGCGGCCATGAAGACCGACGTGGACGTGGAGGACGCCAAGACCGTCCTGGACAAGGCAAGCCAGGTGGACCTGACCAACCCGGTGACCGTGGAGTACGTCGAGCTCCTGGTGTCCAAGGGCCTTCTGACCCAGGACCGGGCCGCACTGATACTCGCCCCGTAAATGATCTGATACATCTGCCCGGCAGACAGCAATCATCCTCAAATATTCCCCTCTGCCCTTGGCGGCACTTCACCGCCGGAATCGAGAGGCTCTTTCAGACCTCAGTCACATTCGGGATCAACCGCAGGAGACATCATGCCGCAGAGTTTCGGAGTTTACGGCGCACAGAGCCATGGCGTGCAGCCGTGGATCAACACCCTGGTCGTCGGAAAATCCCTCTTTAACTTTTACGACTCCCAAGGAGACATGGTGTCCACTGCGCCAGTCTTCATTCCCGCCGTGCAGGACGGCCCGGGCGTGGTGGCGCGCTACAACAACCTGACGCTCAACCATACGCTCACAACCACCAACCGCTGCCGGTCGCTCACCGTGCTGGTGGACGGCGACCTGACAATAAACTCGGGCGGGGGCATAAGCATGACGGCCCGTGGAGCACGCGGCAGCGCCGCCATGGGACTCTACGACGGATATATACCCATTAGCATCGACATCTCCTCGAAGTACCTGAGGCTTGCCGATGTGCTCAAGTACTTGCGGGATAACGCCATCGACGTGACCGACTGCTGGTTCTGGGACGATTGGTCGAAGAATATGGGGGTCACGGCCACGTTTAGCCAAGGCGGGGCTTTGGTGCTGCTGAGTGCGGCAGGGTGTGGAGGTGGGGGAGCCAAAATGGAGATGGTTGGCGGTTCCGCCGGCAACCAGAGGACAGGCAATGTCGGTGCGGCTGGAACCAATGGCGGAACAGGTGGTGGAGGAGGCGGCGGAGCCAGCTGGAGCTGGGGCATCAGTGGGGTCGGGGGCAAGGCCAATCCCTGGGGAGGCGGTTCCGGCGGCGGATCAGGACTTCCGATAGATTACAGCAATCTTGCTGTGCAGCTCGATGCCGACCAGTTCGGCGGAAAGGGCGGGGACGGCTATTCGTCCGGGGCCGGAGATTCCTGGTGCTCATACGCAGGTGCGGGGAACTTGCAGGGCGCCATGTACGGGGTCGGATACCAGACAACCTGGACCTCCGCCCAGGACGGAACCGGGGGAATCCTCCGGGTCATCGTGAAGGGGAACGTCACAATAAATGCCGGCGGAGTTATTCAGGCTGATGGTAAAAACGGCGGCGGGGACGCCACTCGCCTGTACCAATATGCAGGGGCTGGGTCAGGCGGCGGCCATGTGTCAATCATCACACTCGGTAACTACACAAACAACGGGACAGTCCGGGCCAACGGTGGAACCGGCGGGACGTATACGACACACGGTGCTGCGGGCGGCGCGGGAGGCACGGGCTCCGTGGTCACCAAAACCTTCGCCCAGATGGGCTGGTAGGCTCCCACAACCTCGCACCTCCAGCGGCCGGAACCGCCCTGATAATGAATCAATCCCGGCAATCGTTCCCTTTGGCGGACCAGGCCGTCACCCTGTCCCCCCTGATGGTGAAGGTCATGTCGCACCAATCTGTTCTCATCCCGCCAGGAGTTCCCGGGATCACGCTGGTGAATTTGTTTCCGTACCCATAATCAACGGGAATGTACGTGGTAGGGGTGGGAGCGATGTAGCGTTGATCGAACCGCTTATAGACGAAGTACTCGGTATCTCCGTCCACGACCGATTTGTCCGGAACTCCCATGTTCCTTATCAAGCCGCCTCTGGAAGCACCGATCCAAGAATCCATATTCTCCCTGAATCTCTTCTCCGTGGCGCATGAGGCGAGCAGGGCGCACAACAGGATCAACACAAGGTCACGCATTTGAGTGGAAGATTCTTAACAACATAGCGTTTTGGGTGAAGTACAGACATACCCAGACCACCGCGTACAACAGTATGCCGTAGACCATGCCACCGCCGAGCGCCCCCCCAACCACATAATAGAAGTATCTCTCGCCAGTCATACCCTACCTCCGCTGCTCATTGTAACGGCTCAGCCAAGCCGTCAGGTGAAAGCCCAAACAAACTGGCACCGGGAGAATCCTTCCAGCCCTCTTGGGCTCCACGCCCACTCACTTGGCCGGGTAAACGAACCAAAAACAAACTTCGCTGTAATCAATAAAAATACGATAAATACATATCATTAAAAAGGTACAAGCGCAATGACTATAGCTTCCCAGGTTAACAAGGTCCTGTATTCAGGCACCGGCGGCACGGTCTACCCGTACACTTTCAAGATTTTCTCCCCCACCGACCTGGTGGTGGTCCGCCGGGCCGTGGACGGCGTGGAGAACGTCCTGGTTCTGAGCACCGACTACAAGGTATCGGGAGTGGGGTCGGATACTGGCGGCAGCGTCATTTTGCAGGGCGAGCAGGCCGAAACCCCGCCGGCCACCGGCGAGAAGCTCCTGGTCAAGCGGGTGATTCCTCTCACCCAGAGCACCGACTGGGTGGAAAACGACGATTTCCCCGCACAGGTCATCGAGAACGCCATGGACCGGGTGATCTGCATCTCCCAGCAGCAGCAGGAGCAGATCGACCGCTGCCTGAAGGTCGGCGAAACCAGCAGCCTAAGCGGTACCATCGACCCGGATCAGATCGCGGCCAATGCGGCAGCTGCAGCCATGAACGCCCAGGCTGCGGCGTCCAGCGCCGGACAGGCTGCGGCATCGGCGGCTTCGGTGTCGCCAGGAGCAGCCGGGGGCGTAGCCACCCTGGACAACTCAGGACAGGTCCCGGAAACCCAGCTGGCCAACGCCGTCACCCCCGGTTCATCCATCTTTTTAACCCAGAACTACACCTGCCTCATGTATTAGGAGGACGCCTCATGAGTTCCAATTCCCAGCCCGCCTTTCCCGGCGTTCCAGCCATTACCGGAGCGCTTTCCCTGACCAACGCTGACATCACCAGCTTCAAGGACCTCCACACCGTGCCTGCCGATTCCAATGGGGTGATGGTGGGGCGCCTGCGCGCGTCAAGCACGGACACCGGCCCCGTCACCCTTCAGTTCGCGCGCACCCTTGCCGGAGCGGACTACGTGTACGGCGAATCACAAGTGCCGGCTGGTTCGGGCACCAACGGCAGCGCGGGCTGGAAGGACATCATGAACGACCTGAACCTGGGCAACGCCATGACACTGGCTCCGGGCGAGAAGCTCAGGGTGCGGGCCAAGACCGCGGTGACCGCAGGCCTCAAGATCGACCTGATCATGGAAGCCGCTCCCCTGTAGGGTTCGGCATTGACAGCAAGGAGCGCCCGTGAGCATCTACTCCACCAGATCAGCGGCAGCGGGGCAGGGCGTGCAGCCCTGGTCCAAGACCATCACCCTGTTTCCGGGCGGAGGCGACGTGTCGGCCTTCTTTGGCCTCTACCAATCGCAGGGAGACGTCACCCTTACCGGCGCCAACACCATCCCCACACTCCCGGACGGCCCGGAGAAGGTGGTCCGCTACGGCAACCTCACCCTGGGCGACGGAACCATCGCCACCAGCCTGACCGCCTCGAACCGGTGCAAGGGGCTCACTATTTTATGCGACACTCTAGTTGTAAAAAGTAACGCCACATTGGGGATGTCAGCCAGAGGGCCATGCATCACCAGGACAGATGACCCGTTTTTCCCGTTCATTGACTTCAAGATACCCTTCCAGGTGACGCTGTCATCTTCATCAGTAAGTGTCAGTTGTGCCATTGATACGATTAGGCGCTCTGGTATTGCCCCATGGGACTCCGGAGTTTTTCAGTCTGTGCTTTTGTCGCTCCTTGGATTTAACTTGTCTGTATCTCAAGTTGGATCAGTTGCACTTCTAGTAGCAAGTGGCTGTGGGGGTGGGGGAGTTGGTGCGGTAGGTGGAACTGGGACAAATGGTGGATGCGGTGGAGGGGGCGGCGGATACAACGTAAACTGGGGAGGTAATTATAACATACAAGCTGGGGGAGGTAGCGGGACGCCATACGGTGGCGGTTCCGGAACTGGAGGAACCTATGCCGAATCTGCTGGCGCGTATAGCGTAACAAACCAAGCCTATGGGAGAGATATTTATTCAGGCCCTGGCACTTGGTCTGTTCCTACGGGTGTCGGAGCAGGGGCAGGAAATCCATGTCCGGGAAACTCTGCAAGCAATGGTGTCGGCGGAAAGTTGGTTGTTATTGCAAAAACAGCTGTCACAATTCACTCTGGTGGAAAAATAGAGTCCAGGGGAGTAGCCGGAAGTGCCTACGGTGGGTCATCTGGCGGTGGTCACGTTTCAATAATTACTCCCAGCTATGCTAATAGCGGAACCGTGCAGTGCCCAGGTGGGACTGGCTCATCCGGATATAATGGTGGCGCAGGCTCCGTTGTGACCAAGACCTTCGCGGACATGGGCTGGTGAGCCAGGGGAATCATCTCCAGGTACGTATGGCAGACTGCTACTCCAACAATAGCCAACCTCTCCTTCGTCCTCACCCAATCAGCTAAACCTTTCCCCCTCCATATCACCTTATCCCCAGGAGACCACCATGCCTCAGAGTTTTGGGGTATACGGCGAACAGAAAAAGGACGTGCAGCCGTGGTCGCAGACCATCACGCTCTTTCCCGGTTCGCAGAACGTGTCCAACTTCTTTTCGCTCTACACTTCGCAGGGAGACGTCACCCTCACCGGCGCCAACACCATCCCCACGCTCCTGGACGGGCCGGAGAAGGTGGTTCGCTACGGCAACCTCACTCTGGGCGACGGCACAACCCCCACCAGCCTGAACGCCTCGAACCGGTGCAAGGGACTGACAATTATATGCGACAGCCTCACTGTTAAGGCTAATGCCAGCCTGAACATGACCGCGCGCGGAGCGCGGGTGCTCACAAACGATGACCCATTCTTTCCGTTCGTGGACTTTAGAATTCCTAGTCAGATCACGCTGGTTTCAAACCAGGTCACCCCAACCAAGGCATTGTCCGTCATCAGGGATTTGGGCCTCGCGCTGTGGGACCAGGGAACTTGGCAGGCATTGGTGAGCGGGATCTTCGGGTTCAATCTGGGCATCACCCAGGCAGGGACTGTTTCACTTTTGCAGGTGGCTGGTTGTGGGGCCGGAGGTTCACCCAACTCTATGGGAACAGGAGTAATAGGTGTTGCTGGCACGAATGGCGGCATGGGGGGCGGTGGAACCGGAGGATCCAACACAATTGGCGGTGGTAGCTATTATTCCGCCCGAGGCGGGTATGGAAGCCCGTATTCCGGAGGGTCCGGATCTGGCGCCGCTTTCGCTAACAGTGGATATGAAGGCTATGTCATGGAAGGGGCGCCTCTCCAGTCAAAATACTCAGGCCCTGGAGGTCGAGGTGGTTTTCTTTGGCATACGCTCAGTTATTGGATGGACTCCGCTCTTGCCGGATATGGTTGCGGTGGGGCTGGGAATCCTGGCGGACTTGCGGCCTCCGGGGCTCCATCCAACCCAGGAGGTGATGGAACTGGAGGAAGACTGACAATCGTGTGTCGAGGGTCTGCTACTGTACTGGCCGGTGGAAAAATTGAGGCCAACGGAGTGGCGGGCGGCAGTGCGGCGAACAATTCCTGTGGTGGAGGCGGATCCGGCGGAGGAACTGTTATCATCATTGCCCCGACGTGCAGCAACTCGGGGACAGTTCAGGCTGCCGGAGGCGCAGGAGGTACTGGAAACTATGCTGCAGGCGGCGCAGGCGGAGCGGGATCGGTGGTCACCAAAACGTTCATCGAAATGGGGTGGTGACAGGCATCTCTTGTGAACGAAACCAACAAAAGGGGCCCTCGGGCCCCTTCTTTATTCTCTTCACTGTTTTCTCTCCGAAACAGCACTACTCATCCATGTGCGCGGTCAAGAACATGGACTTCTCCAACGACACGAAGAACTGCTGGTACGGCTCCGGGTCTTCCACGGCCGTGATGTTGTACTGGGCGTTTGCCCGCACCAGCATCTGCTCCTGGCCCTTGGGCCTAACGGACACGGTCATACGCAGGCTATAGCCGGAAAGCTTCGTGCCGCTCACCGAGCCGAGTACCATGTCCGCCTTGTCTATGATGAAGCCCAGGTCCTGCAGGGTAGCCATCACCGTGCGCAGGGTCTTTTCCTTGTCGGCGGTGTCGAAGCGCCGGCTCTGGTAGTTGCGCAGTTCCACCTGGGAGGCCGAGGCCGCCATGATCTGGTTGCGCGACGTGGTCTGGCATCCGGCCAGGCAGGCAAGCAGGAGCAGGGCGGCCAGTAGGGCTGGGAGTGTGCGGGATGTCATATGTCGTGGGCCTCCAGAAAGACGGATTGGGCCAATTTGTTGAAGAATTCCTGATAAATCGTGGGATCGTTGACGGTTTCCGCCTTGGTGACGTCCTTCTTGGTGTTCCAGACCACGCGCTGCAAGGTCAGGCGCACCAGCACCCGGTCGCCTTTTTCGCCCACCGGCCGGGTGACCAGCGAGGCCCGTATCTTCTGCTCCTTGTCCACCGGAACGGCCACGCCGAAGAGGAGGGCAACCACGATGGCGCCCGCCACCTGGCCAGCATGGATGGCGGTGCGGTTCTTGGAAGAGGTCACCAAGCCGAGGTCCGTGCAGCTCTCGTCCAGGTTGAAGCCCAGGTCCTGGAGCAGGGCGGCCGAAGCGGCCAGCATCTTCTTCTCGTCCGTGGTGTCGAACACCCGGGACTGCAGTTGCTTGTTGGAAAGATCCTCAGGAGAGAGGTCCAAAGCCTGTTTCGGCACCTTGGCCGTCACGCACCCCGAGAGCAGAGCCACGATGGCAACAACGGCCGCGCTTCTCTTGAACATGAATCCTCCCCTTAACAACCCGGTGAAAATGTTCAATCTTCACAGCTTGTTCAAAAAGCCTGCTGGCAAGGCGCAGAAAAAAGTCAAGGCTGAAGCGTATTGGACATACGCGAAGGTTTGACTTTTGAACGGCAACGAAGCCAGTGGGCATTTTTCAACAAGCTGTCAGAAACTGGACTGGCGGTAGGCGAAGTCCCGCACCTTCTGTTCGTTGTCGAACTTGACGATGACGGTCAGGGTGCGCTGGGAGCGCGAAGCCGCGCCGGAGGCCACGCCGCCACCCACCAGGAGCAGGGTGCCGTAGGCGTTGCTCTTGGAGTAGCTGACCTCGGTGGAGATCTTGTCGTAGACCCACACCTCGCGGCGCTGGTCGTCAGTGGTAACCATGTTGGGGGAACCAAGGGCGGCCACAACGTCGGCGGAGCTCATGCCCACGCGGATTTCGCGCTGCACGGTGCCCACGGAAATACGGTCCGCGACGTCGTTCTGGACCTGGGCCTTGTGGCTGGAGGCCGAACACCCCATGGATGCGAACACGGTGGCGGCCATGAACACTAAGACAAGCCGTTTCATGCAATCCCCCTGATTTTTTTGGGCAAGCTATCCACAAGGGTGCGTTTGTGTCAATTGGCAAGTATATACTATGCGATCAATTTATGGCAAATCGAACGTATTCATAAAATTTAGCGAATAGATATTTGTTATTATACGGCAAGGAAGATCGTCAGGAATTGATGAGCGAACCCCGCGCTTGCCATACTCGAATCGATCGGGGAATATTCCGGACAAATCGGAAAGAGCGGGAGATGCTTTTTGAGCGATGCCGCCGTGTGCACGGCCGGTCTTTCGGGACGGCAAGAAGTAGGGGAACGCGAAAATAATGGATCTGGCTCAAGACTGGGTCGGGCCATCCCATAGCCCCAAGCTTCAAGCTAGTGTCTCGAATCCATGTCCCAAAAGAAATCGGGGGCTTACGTTTTATCCGTAAGCCCCCGTAATTCTTGGTCGGGATGAGAGGATTCGAACCTCCGGCCTCTGCGTCCCGAACGCAGCGCTCTAGCCAAGCTGAGCTACATCCCGCGATGGAGATGAGGCTTGTAAACAAGTGATCGGGGTTTGGCAAGTATGATTTCATGTTGTCAAGGCGCTGTCTTTTCAAGTATCTATATTCAGGTCTTGCCATCCCTTCGTGATCATGGGCTTTCGTTCATCCCCAGCCGGAGGATCGGCCGGCACGACAAACATCAAAGGATTCAAATGTGATAAGCGTAGTAGTCGTCGACGACTCGGCATTCATGCGCAAGGCGCTCGCGTCCATGCTCGAGAAGGACCCGGAGATCAAGGTCGTGGCCACGGCCCGGGACGGCCAGGAAGGCCTTGAGGTCATTCGCAAGCACAATCCGGACGTTATCACGCTTGATATCGAAATGCCCCGCATGGACGGTTTGACGGCGCTCAAACACATCATGATGGAGATGCCAAAGCCTGTGCTTATGGTCAGCTCCCTCACGGTTGAAGGCGCCGAAGCCACACTGAAGGCAATGGAGCTTGGAGCGGTTGACTTCATTCCGAAGCAGCTCTCCAAAGTCTCGTTGGACATCGTCAAGATCGAAGAAGACCTCCAGGCCAAGGTCAAGCAGATCGCCCGGCGTAAGTTCAGGCCTCCAACGCCCTACAAAAGACCGTGCGTTTCCACCTCCACGGCGCCCTGTCCGCCTGCCGAAACGGAACACAGAAGAGAGTTCGTTCGCCCCTCCGGGGCTCTGGTCCGTGACCTGGTGGCCATCGGTGTCTCCACCGGCGGACCTCCAGCGGTCCAAAAGGTGCTGTCGGCCCTGCCCAAGGATTTTCCCGCCTCCATTGTCATTGCGCAGCACATGCCGGCGGCCTTTACCGGCCCCTTTGCCAAACGGCTCGACGGCGTTTGCCAGGTGTCGGTCAAGGAAGCTGAAACAGGCGACCGGCTAGCGCCGGGCCAGGTCTTCATTGCTCCAGGCGGCAAACACCTGAAATTGCACCAGAAGGTCAGCAGGGTTGAGATCGAGATCACTTCCGAGCCCGCCGAGGCGCTCTACAAGCCTTCGGCCAACGTGCTGGTCGGGTCGGCGGCGGATGCGGTGGGCAAACGGGCGCTTGGCGTCATCCTCACCGGCATGGGCTCCGACGGTCTGGAGGGCGTGAAGGTTCTCAAGCAGAAGGGGGGACGCGCGCTGGCCCAGTCGGATGCTTCCTGCGTTGTGTATGGAATGCCGAAAGCCATCGTTGACGCCGGTCTTGCCGATGAAATCGTGGATATTGACGAGATGGCCCAGGCCATCATGAACTGTCTGTATAAATAAGTGTTGCTCCGTCCCGACACTGGACGGAATCCGGGGAGCCTATGGGCGAACACGACGAACTGTTTAGCCAGCTTCAGTCCGGAGATGTCGAACTGGAACGCGAAGCTGCTTTTGCCGCTGGCGAAGCCAAAATCGAGGCCGCTGTCCCTCTTTTGGCGAAACTGGTTCAAAGTCAGAACTTGGGCGTCCAGGAGGCGGCGGACCGCGCCTTGCGCAGCATCGGCGGCCCGGCGGTCGTTCGCGCCGTGGCGCCGCTCTTGCGCTCCGACGACCCTCCCGCGCGAAATATCGCCATGGACGTCATGCGCGAGGTCGGGGATCAGGATTTCCCGACGCTTGTGGAGCTTCTGCACGACCAGGACCCCGACATGCGGATTTTCGCCTCCGACATCATAGGCTCCACCAACAGCCCCATGGCTGTCGATCCTCTCTGCGAAGCCCTGCTCAAGGATCCGGAAGTCAACGTGCGCTACCAGGCGGCGGTGAGCCTGGGGACGCTTGGCAAGCACGAAGCCGCCAAGTGCCTCAACAAGGCCCTGACCGACGACGAGTGGGTGCAGTTCGCGGTCATCGAATCCTTGGCGAAAATCCGCGACGAGTCTTCCGTGAGCGCCTTGATCGGCGCCTTGAGCAAGTCGTCCGACCTCGTGGCCTCCATGATCGTGGATACCCTTGGCGAGATAGGCAACATCAAAGCCGTGACCATGCTGATTAAGTATCTGGACAACTCCCCGGCGGCGCTTCGCAACAAGATTTGCAAGGCCGTGGTGATGATCCTCGGCGGCAAATCCCTGACATTGCTCTCCGAGAACGACAGGGAGAAATTCCGGGACTACCTTTTGGCCGCACTTTCCGACGAAGACATCGATATCCAGGACGCTGCCGTGCACGGTCTGGCCTTTGTAGGCGGTGCCAAAGCGTCCCGTGCGGTACTTGAGCTGGCTGGCAATCTTGAGCCGGACAACGACCAGGAGCGCCTGGAACTGGCTGTTTCTGCCTTGGCGACCATTGGTCTGACGGATTCCCTGAAAGAGGCCCTCGCCTCAGGAGAGCACTCCGTGGCCCAGGTGGCGGTGGAGGCCATGACCCGTATCGGCGGGCTGGAGGTTTCGCAGCTTCTGATGGCCTCATTCTGGAAACGCGACCGGGATATCCAGCGCGAAATCGTCCGCGCCTTGCTCCAGGTGGGGGGAGAGGAGGCTGTCGAATTCTTCATCGATGTCCTGGCCAGACACACGGACGGCACAGTCATCAAAGGAACGCTCAATTTCCTTGGCAGAAAGATGCATGTCTCATCCGCTGCGGAAGCGTTATTCCAGCAGCTGCATCATCCGTACGACGACGTGAAGGAGGCCGCTCTCGACGCGTGCGTGGCCATTGGCGGCGTCGATATGGCCGAACGCTTCAAGGAAATGTCAAAATCCGAAGAGCCGCTGGAGCGGCTCATGGCGGTCTACGCCCTGGGCAAGATAGACCCCGAATCCAACATCGAAGAACTGAGGGCGGCCCTCGAAGACGAGGTCCCGGATATCCGCAAAGTGGCGCTCGAAGCCGTGGCCAGGCTCTGCGGCCCGGAAGGGGAAGGGCTTGCCCTTCTTGTTTCCAGGCTCTCCGACGAGTCCCGGGAAGTACGTCTGGCCGTGGTGGAACAGATAGGACACTGCTCGCTGACCGAGGGCACCGAGTACCTCATACAGGCATTGGATGATTCCGACGACTGGGTCCGCATCAGGGCCATGGAAGCCTTGGGAACCCGCATGGCCCAGGAAGCCGTGCCCAAGCTCGTCGGCTTCCTTGAAAGCCCCAACAAGCTCCTGGCCTTAAAGGTCATCGAGACGCTTGGGGAGATCGGCGGCAACGTGTCCTTCCGGGCTCTTCTCGAAGTGCTCAACACAAACGACCAGGAACTGATCGATGCGGCCGAAGCCGCCATCTCCAAGATTCAAGAAGGGCACGGAGAGGATTTGTAGATGTCCTCTCTTTTTTCCAAGTCCATTTCCCTGCGCAAGGAACTCAAGATAACAGATGCCGAGTTCACGCAGCTCAGGGACTACATTTACCAGCAGTCGGGAATATACATTGCGGACAACCGCAAGTATCTTCTCGAGAACAGGCTGGCCAACCGCATCAAGGAATTGAATCTCAAGAGTTTTGCCGAATATTACCACTTCCTGCAGTACGATCCCGGCAAACGCCAGGAATTGAACCGCCTCTTCGAGGTGGTGACCACAAACGAAACGAGCTTTTACCGCAACCCTCCGCAATTGGCTGTTTTCCAAAACAATGTCCTTGCCGAGGTGATCGACCAGCAGCGCAAACTCGGCGCCAAAAAGCTCCGCATATGGTCCGCTGGCTGCTCAACGGGTGAGGAACCCTACACCATCGCCATCATTCTGCTTGAGGCGCTCAAGACCGAAATCGCCTCCTGGGATATAAAAATCACCGCGAACGATCTGTCCGAGGCGGTGCTGTCCTCGGCAAGGCGCGGCGTCTATAATGACTATACGCTACGCACCACGCCAAAGGATATTGTTACAAAGTATTTCCTGGCGGAAGAGGGCAAATTCAAAGTGAAGCCTGAGGTGAAGCGCCTGGTCAGTTTCGGGCAGATCAACTTGAGTGACAGGGCCATGCTGAAGCGAGTGGATCGGTCCCAGATAGTTTTCTGCAGGAATGTGATCATTTACTTTGATGATGAAATGAAGAAAAATGTGATCGGTTCTTTCTATGACAATTTGTTACCCGGAGGATATCTGCTTATTGGGCACTCAGAGTCGTTGCATAACATATCCCGGGCGTTTAAACCCAAGCACTACCCCGGCGCCATTGTCTATTTGAAAGAAGGATAAAGAATTCCGAATGTTGGCCGAAAATGACGTGTATGGCCAGGTGCAGTCTTGCTCCAGGTTTCGGGAGTGTCAGTGGGTGTAAAGGTAATCGCCATAGCCAACCAAAAAGGCGGAGTGGGCAAAACCACCACGGCTTTATCAATGGGAGCGGCTCTGGCAAGGATGGAGAAAAAGGTTCTCCTCATGGATTTGGACCCGCACGGTTGCGCTTCGGTGCACCTGGGGTTGTTTCCGGAGAACGTGCCGGTATCGGCGTACGATTTGCTGTTGCTGGACCAGTTCGAGAAGAGCCAGTGGGACAGTGCCGTGTTTCCATCAAGAGAAGGCGGCATGGACCTTGTAGCCAGCAACGTCCGGCTTTCGGAATTGGACATAGATCTCAAGGGACGGGAGAATAAGGGACTTTTGCTCAAGAACTTGTTGGCCTCGGCGGCGGGGGAGTACGATTTCGTAATCCTTGATTGCCCGCCGAACATGGGAGTGCTCCTGGTGAATGCGATGGTGGCCTCGGACCTGCTCATCATCCCGATCCAGACTGATTTTCTGGCACTTCATGGCTTGAGGCTGATCTTTGACTCCATAAGGATATTGAACCGGGTGCTCCCGCGTCCGGTGGCCTGGAAAGCATTGGCCACCATGTTCGACAAGCGCGCCGGGGCCTGCCGCAGGGTGCTGGAACTTGTCCGAAACAAGCTGGGTGACAAGATGTTCGAAACGGTCATTGGCCTGGACACTCAATTCCGGGAAGCCAGCGCGCGCGGTCAGGTGATATACGACGTGGCGCCGGGCTCGCGCGGAGCAAAGGAATACATGGCTTTGGCGAAGGAAATAGTGACCTGATGAAGACGTTGGAAACGTATTTTGAACAGGACGTCGTCCTGCCCGAGGCCGCAGGTCAAACGCAGGGGTTGACCGGTCCAGAGCAGGCGTTTTTGGAAAAGTACGTCGGAGCCGGATGGGAGAACTCTCCCGAGGGCAGGGCTTTGGCCCGCCCGGTTCAGGCCGAGCAAGTCATGGGGCCGTCCGGAGACGCTCCCGAAGTGGATGGCGGACCTGACGAAGCGAGCCTCATGGCCGAGGAGGAACTCAGGCTCGTGAGTTTCCACGTAGCCGACCAGGTTTTCGCTGTGCCCATTATGCTCGTGCAGGAAGTGCTTCGCGCTGTTCCAGCCACAAAACTGCCCGCGGCGCCGCGGTTTTTGGCTGGGGTCACCAACCTGCGCGGCCGGGTGACCCCGTTGGTGGATTTGGCCTGTTTGCTCGGAGTTCCGTCGAACCCGGAAGTGCCCGACAACTTTTTGATCGTGTGCCGCGTGCATGGTATGCAAATCGGACTTCAGGTCCGGGCGATCGACACGATGTACAAAGCCCCGCGCGGCGACATCGAATGGAATATCGAAAGTCAGGTTGGCGTCAGTGCCGACCTTATGGCTGGTCTTCTTAAAAATGGCGACAGGCTGATCAAGATATTGTCGGTCAGCCGACTGTTTCAGAAAGTGCTCAAGAACTAGGAGCCGGATATGTCAAAAACGATTCTCATCGTTGACGATTCGAAGACAGTGCGGAACCTCGTGGCCTTTATCATGAAAAAGGAAGGCTTTAAGGTCGTAACGGCCGAGGACGGCCTGGACGGCCTGGAAAAACTGTACTCCGCAGACAAGATCGACCTGATCATCTCGGACATCAACATGCCGCGAATGGACGGATTCACGTTCATCAAAAGCGTCCGCGAGCAGGATGCCTACAGGGACATGCCCATAGTGGTACTCTCCACTGAGGGTCAGGAAAAGGACATACAGGCCGGTCTTTCGATCGGAGCCAACATGTACATGGTCAAACCGGCCCAGCCGGAAAAAATGCTCAAGAACGTCAAGATGCTTCTTGGCTAGACGATAGAACCCGCCCATAGAGGTACGCATGAGCCAAGATTTCATGGATCCGGAACTCTTCGCCGATTTCATCGTCGAAGCAAAAGAACATCTTGAAACCATCGAGCCGAACCTGCTCGAGTTGGAAAAGAATCCGGACAATCTTAGCTTGTTGAACGAGATATTCCGGCCCATGCACTCCCTCAAAGGGGCATCCGGCTTCCTTGGCCTCAATCATATCAACGGCCTGGCCCACCGTGCCGAGAACATTCTGGACGAGTTGCGCAAGGGCAACATAGCCGTGACCGCGGCGATCATGGATGTGATTCTCGCGGCAACCGACGCCTTGCGCACCATGATCGACAACCTGGAGACACAGGGAGTCGAGGGCGATGTCGAAACAGCATCCATTATCCAGCGCATCGAAGCGATTCTGGCAGGAGAGAGCCTGCCGGATTCAGCCCCGGCGGCGGATCCGGTTCCTGAAGAGCCCGACCTTGCCCCGAGCGCTCCCTTAGAGGAGGACACCGTGAGCAGTGAAAACAAGCCTCCTGTGAGCGAAGGGCGCGGATTCATAATGCCCGAAATTGTCGAAACCGGGCCTGCGTATGATCTTCAGGCAATAGGCGAAGGACACCTCAACGACTTCCTTGAAGAAGCTCTCGAAATAATTGAAAATCTCAATTCTTCGCTTCTCGAACTGGAAAAAGACCCCACCGCCGGCGGGGATTTGGTCAACGACACCTTCAGGTATTTTCACAATCTCAAGGGAAACTCCGGGATCATAGGCCACAAGGAGCTCAACGCGCTCACCCATGAGGCCGAAACCTTGCTCAACAAGGTGCGCAAAGGGGAAATGACCCCGACCCCGCGCATGATCGACCTGCTGCTTGGCACTGTGGACACCATGGAGACCCTGGTCTCCAAGATCGACGCGAAACACAACCAGGCGACGCCCCTGGACATCTCCTTTCTGGTGGAAAAACTGCAGCAGGCCGTGGCCACGGGAGACGTGGACTTTGGCGAGCATGCCGCTCCAGAGGCCGAAGCGGTAGCGCCTGAAGAACCTGTGGAAGCAGCGCCCGAAGAGGCGCCGGTCCAACCTGAAGAAGCCCCTGAAGAAGCCCCTGAAGAGGCCCCCGAAGAGGCGCAGGCCCAAGACGAGGAGACGAAACCCGCTTCCTCTTCAGAGCACGACGACGAAGACAACGAGATTTTCGAGGAGACCGTCAACCATCAGCTGGCCAATATCCACCTGGCCCTGGAGGAGTTGGCCAAGGACGGCTCCAACAAGGATTATATCGACGGCTTGTACCGCTCGCTCGACACCCTGCGCAATTCGACAGGCTACATGGGCCTTGACGAGATAAAGACCTACGCCGAGCGCACGGCAGGAATGGTGGACCAGGCCCGGAAATCCGGTTTGGACTTCGAGTTGATGCTGGACATTCTCAAGCAGGAATGTGCCATCATCGAAGATATGATCAAGGCTGTGCTGAAAACGCTCAAGGGCGGCGGGGCTACGGAAGAGACAGCTCCCGTGGCGCAGCCTGCCGAGGCCGCACCGGATAAGGCCGAGGCCGTTGTTGCGGACAAGCCCAAGCCCAAGGCTGAGAAAAAGCCCAAACCCGAGCCCAAACCTGAGCCCAAGCCTGAGCCCAAACCTGAGCCCAAGCCTGAGCCCAAGCCTGAGCCCAAGCCTGAGCCCAAGCCTGAGCCTGAGCCCGAACCTAAGCCCGAGCCCAAGCCGGCTCCAAAGCCTGCTCCCAAGGCCGAGCCGGCTCCGCCTCCAGCACCCGCGGCTGCCGCGGGGGGTCAAGGTCAACCGGCTGCAAAGGTTTCGTCCACCATCCGGGTTGACCACGAGAAGCTTGACCACCTCATGAACCTGATCGGCGAGCTTATCATCAACCGGAACCGGTACGCCCTCCTGGCCAGATCACTGGAAGAGGGCAAGCTGGACGTCCAGGCCATAGCCCAGCAGCTCACCGAGACCACCTACGCCATGGCCAGGCTCTCGGACGACCTTCAGGACACCATCATGAAGGTCCGCATGGTGCCGGTTTCCTCGGTGTTCTCCCGCTTCCCGCGCCTGGTGCGGGACCTTTCGCGCAAATCCGGCAAGGAAGTGGAACTCATCATGGAAGGTGAGGAAACCGAGCTGGACAAGTCCGTGGTGGAGGTCATCGGCGACCCGCTGGTGCACCTTATCCGAAACAGCGTCGACCACGGCCTGGAAACCGAAGAAGCCCGCCTGGCCGCGGGCAAGTCGGCCATCGGCAAGGTCTGGCTGCGCGCCTATCACCGCGGCAATTCCGTGGCCATCGAGGTCGAGGACGAAGGCAAGGGCATCGATCCGGCCAAGATGCGCGAAGTGGGCATCCGCAAAGGCCTCGTCACCCCTGAGGAAGCCAAGAACCTGGACGACCGCGACGCCCTGGAGCTCATCTTCATGCCGGGCTTCTCCTCGGCCGAGACCATCACCGACATTTCGGGACGCGGCGTGGGCATGGACGTGGTCCGCACCAACATCAAGAACCTCAAGGGCACCGTGAGCGTGACCAGCGAGGTGGGCAAGGGCACCAAGTTCACCATGGCCCTGCCCCTGACCCTGGCCATCATCGACGCGCTCATGGTCATGGTGGGCGAACAGATCTACGCCATTCCGCTCGACGCCGTCTCCGAGACCACCAAGATCGAAGTCAAGCGCATGACCGAGGTCAACAAGCGCAAGGCCGTCACCCTGCGCGGCGAAGTGCTTGGCATCATAGAGCTTCGCGAAATCCTGGAGCTTCCCCCGCCCGAGGACGAGGAGAAGGAGATCGTCTCCATGGTCATCCTCCAGGACAACGACCGCCGATTGGGCGTTATCGTGGACAAGCTCCTGGAACGTCAGGAAGTGGTTATCAAGCCCCTGGGCTCCTACCTCTCGGAGTTCGACATGCGCGGCCTCTCCGGCGCCACCATCATGGGCGACGGATCGGTGGTGCTCATCCTTGACCCGCACGAGATATACCTCATGGCCACCTCGCAGCGCAGTTCGGCCAGTCTCTGATCCTCAGCACCGCACCATAAGAAAAGCGGCTCCCTAGGGAGCCGCTTTTTTGTGCGCGTACCGGCTAAAAAACTTAAGAGACATCAGCCGAGGAAAAACCTCACGTAGGAGGCCACAACCCCGGCAAAACCGGCCACCGTCAGGAAGAACGCGGCCACGCAGTGGAGCTTCAAGCGCAGCGGGTTCTGGTTCTTGAGCACCAGAGCCCAGAGAAGGCAGGCCATGACGAAGCACCCCAAGCCGATTCCCTCTCCCCAGAAGAAGGCAGGGCGTATCGGCAGGTCGCGCACCGCTGGCCAAATCATAGCGAAAAGCCCGGCCTGGCAGGCAAGGGCCGCCAGCGTTGAGAACGTGGCCCATTTGGCGGCCATCTTCAAAGCGTAATTGTAATAGTCGCGGCCGAAGTCGTCCTTGTCGCGCCGGTGGATGAGGTACAGAGGAGACAACGCCCCGGCCATGGCCAGGCTTATGCTCAGAACCCACGGAAGGAGCAGCCAGGCGGAAGAAACAACGGGGGGGAGGAAAAAGAACGGATCATCCGAGGGATCAGCCGGAGTCGCCACGAAATGCCGGAGAAAGGCGAGGAAAAGATAGCCGAGAACCCAGGCCGAGGCTGTGGCGGATACCCCGAGGGAGGCCTGCGCCGCGCGTTTCTCCTTGAGCGTTTGCCACGCAGCCCGGTAGATGATGGCCAGAACGGCGCACACAAGCAGAACGATTGCCAGGGGGGCTGTGGGAAGAGGCCAGCCGAGCCAGAAGGACGCCGCGGCCGGGAATTGAAACTTCATCACGGCCGCGCCGCAAACCAGGCCGATTATGGAAACGATGCCGGCCAGAAGGCAGAGCGTGGCCGTCTGCTGCCCGTATTTGTCCCTAAAGACCTTCACCCGCTTCGGGGGGTTGAAGAGAAGCACGGCGCTGGTCAGGGGCAAACCCGAAGCGGCCAGTGCGATTGACAAAGGCAGACAGACGAGGGCCATGATGGCCGCGAAGAGAACAGTATCGCTCACGCTGGACCGGACTCCTTGTTTATTCACTCAGGCGCCGTAATGGCGGCGCGGCTTTTTTGCCTTAATTTGGTCCGCGATGCAACGCGGGCAAATGGCAAGAATGGATCGCCACTGTTTGCAACCTGTTGTAAAAGTCGAATCTCGCAGCCTGTTCAAAAAGTCAGCTGGCCAGGCGCGGAAAAAAGTCAAGACTGAAGCGTAGTTGACATATGCGAAGGTTTGACTTTTGCGCGGCAACGCCGCCAGCGGGAGTTTTTGGGCAGGCTGCTAAGTCTCCGTTTTTTAAAGACCGAGACCTTGCTTTCATGGCAAGGGTCGATTATCGCGAGAGAAAACTCTTGGAGAATGCGGTGAAACGATTAAGCCTGACCGTCCTGGCGTTGACGCTTGCCTTCTCCGGTTGTGCCCAAAACAAGGGCAAAGTCGCCAAGGAAGCCGCCCAGCCTTCCCGAGTGGACACTCTTGAAGCCAGTTTTTCCCGCTTCCAGGAGCAGCAGCGCGCCAGGGACGCCGACATCGACTACAAGCTCCGCGAGATAGCCACCCGCCTGGACAAGCTCGGTTCCGGCCAGGCTCCGGCCCCAAAAGCCACCAAAGGCAAAGAGCGCAAACCCGTTGCCGCAAGCGCCTCCCGCCAGCCCATCGTCGCCGGCCAGGTGATTCCGTATTCCCAGCTTTCGGGCACGGCCCCCGCCCAGACGCCCATGCCGGCCCAGGTGCAACAGTCTCCCTCGGCTCCCCAGCCGGTTTCAGCGCAGCCCGCGGCTGTTCAGCCCGCGCCGCAGCCTCTGCCCGCGTTGCAACCGCCTGTGGTCACGCTCGGAGAGTCCGCAGGAAGGCTTCAGCCCGCGACCCTGATGCAGGCCAGGCAGCCGATGCCGGTGTCCGCACCTCGCTCCGCCAAGGAAAAAACCTCGGCCCGCACACCGCAGCCCGTGAGCGGCCTGACCCAGCCCGCGCCTGTTTCCCCCGCGCCAGCCCCGGCGCCTCACCAGGCCAAGGCGCCCGCAACCGCCGCTGCCTCCCCCCAGACCACGGACATGCAGGAGCAGCTTCTCTACACCGAAGCGCTCCGGTCGGTCTCGGCCAACAAAAACGACGAGGGGCGCAAGAAATTCAATGACTTCCTGGCCAAATACCCAAGCTCCTCCAAGACTCCCGAGGCCCTCTACTGGATCGGGGAGAGCTACATGGGCGACAAAAGCTACAACCAGGCCATTCTGGCCTTCAAGGAAGTCACCACCCGGTTCCCCAAGGATTCCAAATCAGCCGAATCCCTTTATCGCATCGCGGACGCCTACGAACGCCTGGGCGACAAGTCCAATGCCGTATTCCACTTGAAGATGCTGGTGGATGAGAACCCCAACTCCGAATTCGCCGGGAAAGCCAAACAGAAGCTGAAGCAGCTGGGCCAGTAAGCACCGTGTCCGAGCGCACGCGCCAGGAGTTTTGGGCCAGCCTGTGCCTCAAACATTCGCCCGGGCTCGGGCCGCGCACGTCCAAAAAAATCCTCGAACGCTTCGGGAGCGCGGCCAAGGCCGTGGACAATGCCGCACGCTGGCAAGGCATGGGCCTTGCTACTTCAGCGCAATTGCAGTCTTTTCTCGCCCAGTCCTGGCTTTCTCAGGCCCAGGATGAACTGGCCGTTGCGCATGACAAGGGCATCGACGTCCTGCTCTGGTCCGATCCGCGCTACCCGGAACGCTTGAGGGAGATCCCCGACCCTCCGGTATTCCTCTACGCCATTGGCGACCTGGGGCTACTGGATTTTCCAGGCGTGGCCATGGTCGGCTCCAGGGATTCTTCCCGCTACGGCATCGAACTGGCCCGCCGCATCGCCGTGGATCTTTCCGCTGCGGGGATCACGGTCATTTCCGGAATGGCCCACGGCATCGATCGGGAAGCGCATCTGGGAGGCCTCTCCGGCCCGGGCAGCTCCATCGCGGTGATGGGCACAGGCCCGGACCTCATCTATCCCGCTTCCAACCGCGACCTGTGGCGCGAGCTCGCGGGCAAGGGGCTGGTGCTCTCTGAATTTCCTCCCGGCACGAAGCCGCTTGCGGCCAATTTCCCCAAGCGAAACCGCATAATAAGCGGACTCTCCCTGGGAGTTCTTGTGGTGGAGGCCAGCACCCGCTCGGGCAGCCTCATCACCGCCAGGCTGGCCATGGAGCAGGGCAGGGAGGTCTTCGCCCTGCCGGGGCCGGTGTCCCTGCCGAGCTACCGGGGCTGCCACGAGATCATCAACAAAGGGGCCAAGCTCATCCACGGGGCCGAGGACATCCTCTTGGAAATAAAACCTCAGCTGGAAGCCTTTCTGGCCCGGCAAGGGCACCCGAAAATATCGCCTTCGGCCCGCCCCGTGAGTGAACAGGCCAGCCTCTTGCCCGCGCGTTCCGCCGCAAGAGCGCCGCAAGCGCGTTCGGGGCCGGACGAAAGGGCTTCCAGGCGCGCAAAGTCCCAGTCTTCATCCGCTGGCGGCCCCGGCCTCGACCCCGCGCAGCTTTGCGCCGCTTCCCACATTGTACCCGGACAGCAGGCGTCCTCTTCGTTGGAAGAGACTGTGGCCGGGCATCTTGAGGCCCTGGGGGCCACGCATATCGACTCGCTCTGCCGCGTGCTCGGCAAGGATGCCTCGGAAATGAGCCGCACTTTGGTAGTGCTCGAACTGAAAGGGGTTGTGCGCAGGCTTCCCGGTGGGTACTATCTCTCAGCTTGATTCCACGAAGGAGCCGTAAGGCATGCAGAAGATACCGCTCAACCTGGCCAAACCGGGCTTTGTTCTGGCCAAGCCGGTTGCCAGATCCGACGGAATGGTCGTGGCCCCGCAGGGGGCCGAGCTCACCGAGGCCCTGCTCGACAAGTTCGACATGATGGGCGTCGAGCAGGTGGTGGTGGAAGGCGAACCCATCCAGACGGACGGTGTGGCCTCGGGCACCAACTACGACACACGCCTGCAACGCCTGGATCATCTGTTCCGCCACCACGAGAAGGATCAGTGGATGAACCAGGTGAAGGCTCTTTTCACTCACTTTTTCAAGATGAAGGTGGCCTCCAAGGCCGGCTAGGAGCATACGTCATGGTCGAGGACCTGAAACTCGAGCGCAAGGATCAGATCCTGGCGGTCAAAGACCTGCCGACCCTGCCCAAGGTGTTGGACGAGGTGTCCCGCCTGGTGAAGGACCCGGATTCCTCCACCGAGCAGATCGCCAAGCTCATCGCCATGGACCAGGTGCTCTCGGCCAAAGTCTTGAAGATGGTCAACTCGCCCATCTACGGATTTCCAGGCCGCATAAGCTCCATTCACCACGCCCTGGTGCTTCTGGGGTTCAACGTCCTGCGCGGGGTCATCGTCTCCACGTCGGTGATGGACATGATGAACCAGGCCATGGTGGGCCTGTGGGAGCACTCGGTGGGGTGCGCCCTGGCCAGCTCCACCATCGCCCGTTTCGTCGGGCTAAAAGACGTCGAGGACATTTCCGTGGCCGGGCTCCTGCACGACCTGGGCAAGGTGGTCACGGCCGTGCAGTTGCCGGATATGAAGGTGGGTATCGACGCAATGGTCAAGGAGAAGGACCTCACCTATCTGGATGCCGAGAAGGCCTTCATGGGCTTCGGACACGACCGGGTGAACGCCTGGATCGCGGACCACTGGAAGCTGCCCCCCAGCATCAAGGAAGGCATGAGCTACCACCACAAGCCCCAGCTGGCCCGCACATACCCCGAAGTGGCCTGCTGCGTGCACCTGGGCGACTTCATGGTGCGCGTGTTCGAGTACGGCTCCGGCGGCGACGACAACGTGCTCTACCTTGAGCCCGAAGCCCTCAAGAAGCTCAAGCTCAAATCCAGCGACGTCGAAACCATCCTCGACCAGCTCTGCGAACAATTCCTGGATATCGCCGACCTGAGCTTCGTCTGAGCCATGACAGCCCAGGACGCCTGCCGCCTGCCACGCCCCCAGAAGGTCTATCTTCTTTCGGCCGATGTGGGTCTTAAAAAGACCCTTTCGGAACTCTGGGACGACGGCCAGCTGGAGATTGTCCATTTCGACCGGGGCAGGGGGGCCATAGAGGTCCTCTTCAACGAGCTTCCCGATCTCCTCATTGTGGACCACGACCTGCCGGACATGCCCGGGCTTGACGTGGTGAACCTGGTCAAGAGCGAGAACGTCTACCGCCAGCTCCCGGTGATTCTGGCCATCAGGGAAGAGAGCCTGCTCGAAGGGGCGGACTGGTGCTTCGCCGAAGTGGACGACCTCATCATCGTCCCCTCCAGCCCGGCCAGGGTGAAGGCCCGCGTGTTTTTGACCATAACCCGCGCCTCCAGAGCCTTCGACGCCAACCCCCTTTCCAAACTGCCGGGCAACACCTCCATCATTCAGCGCATCCAGGAGATGATCGACCGCCAGGAGGACTTCGCCCTGGCCTATGCTGACCTGGATTACTTCAAGAGCTTCAACGACAAGTACGGGTTCTCGCGCGGCGACGAGATCCTCATGATGACCGCGCGGGTCATCGTGAACACCATTCGCGGGTTCTCAGAAGTCCGCTCCTTTGTGGGACACATCGGTGGGGACGATTTCGTGTTCATCCTGCCCCCCGACAAGGTGGAGCTGGCCTGCCAGCGCGTGGTGGACAACTTCGACTCCATCGTGCCCCATTTCTACGACGAGGACGACCGGGCCAAGGGCTACATCCAGTCCACGGACCGCGAGGGCAACATGCGCACCTTTCCGCTCATGGCCATATCCATCGCCGTGGTCTTCAACGTGGGAGGCCGCCTCAAGCACTATGGCGAGGCCTCCCAGATCGCCATGACGCTCAAGAAAAAGGCCAAGGAGAACCCCAAGAGCTCCTATGTCCTCGACAAACGCCAGCCCTGACACGCCGCTTCCCGAGCACGCCCAGGCCTACCTCGCCAGGCTGGCCATCGAGAAGGGCTATGCCAGGGCCACGCTTCTGGCCTACGAGTCCGACCTCAAATACTTCGAGAACTACTTGAACAGTCGCGGCCGGACGCTGGCCGCTCCCAAGGATTTGACCCGCCGGGATCTCCAGGGATTCCTGGCCGAACAGCACAGGGCCCGCCAGGCCAAGACCTCCATGTCCAGAAGGCTTTCCTGTTTGCGCGGCTTCTTCAAGCATCTTGTCCGCCAGAAAGTTCTCGTGAAAAACCCGGCCGAGGGGCTTTCCAACCCGAAGCTCTCCAAGCCGCACCCCAAGAGCCTCAACGTGGACCAGGCTTTCGCCCTGCTGGACACCCCTGGCACGGGAGGCGACCCGGAGGCGCTGCGCGACGCCGCACTGGCGGAACTGCTCTATGGCTCAGGCCTTCGAGTGAGCGAGGCCATAGGCCTGAAACTCAATGATCTGGACATTTCCTCGCGGATTGCGCGCGTTATGGGCAAGGGCAGCAAGGAACGCCTGGCCCCCCTGTCCGACACGGCGGCAGCGGCATTGAAGGCCTATCTTGGCGTGCGCCACGCCTTTTCGCCAGCTCCCGCAGAACAGGCGGTGTTCCTGGGGCTTCGCGGCGGCCCCTTGCAGCGCCGGCAGGCAAACAGGATACTGGAAGCCTTAAGCGCCAGCGCCGGGCTGCCCACTGCTGTGAGCCCGCACGTTTTGCGGCACAGCTTCGCCAGCCACATGCTCCAATCCGGTGCGGACATGCGCGCGGTTCAGGAGCTCCTGGGCCATGCCCGTCTGTCCACCACGCAGCGCTACACGCACCTGAACCTGGACCAGCTGGCCAAGGCGTACGACCAGGCGCACCCAAGGGCCAAGGGAACACGCGACAAAGAAGATTCATAAGGACAAGAGCGAACCAGGTCCGCACTGGATCCGAGAATCTAGAATAAAGGCTCTTTGCTGTAACGAGTGAAGTCTTCTTCGCGAAACGCTACTATCCAACAATAACTGAAAAGCGTGGTTGAAATCCCCCCTGCGAGCCTTTATGGATATTGCTGGCGTGCAATGTACGCCAAGGCAGCCACATGTCGAAAAACAAACCCGCTCCGATAATCGTCAAGAAGGAAGAAGACAGCCACGGCGGACACCACGGCGGCAGCTGGAAGGTGGCCTACGCGGACTTTGTCACGGCCATGATGGCCCTTTTCCTGCTTCTGTGGCTCACCATGGCTTTGAAGCCCCAGCAGAAAGAACAGCTCTCGGCCTTCTTCCAGGACCAGGAGCTCCCCAAGCGCGAAAAACCCACCGAAACCGTGGTCATGCCCACCTACATCGCCAAGGACGTGCAGCAGGGCACTCCGCAGTTCAAGCTCTCCCAGGAAGAGAAATTCAAGTACGAAGTGGCCCTGATGATCAAGCAGCTCATGGACAACAACCCCAACATGAAGCAGAATTCCGGCATCAGCTCGGATAAGATCGGGGTGCTTCTGCATGTGAACAATGCCGTCATGTTCCAGCCCGGATCGGCCGTGATGAAGCCGGAGGGCTACAAGCTCCTGGACGATGTGGTTCAGGTGCTCAAAAAAATCAAAGTCGACCTGGTGGTGCGGGGACACACGGACGATATTGAAATTGGCGCCAACGGCCTGGCGCGGTTCGAGCTGTCCGCTCTTCGCGCCGCCACCTGCGTGCGCTACATCGTGGAGAAGGGCGGCATTCCGACCACGCGCGTCAAAGCGGCCGCCTATGCCGACAGCCAGCCCATCACCCCCAACACCACCGACCAAAACCGAGCCATCAACCGCCGGGTGGAATTTCTGTACCACTCCCAGGAGATGTCTAACCTCTATTGACCCTGCGAGGAGCCATGTCCAAGTTTGTTCTCTTTCTCGTCCTGGCTGTTGCGTCCACGGCCTGGGCCAAAAATCCCATCGTCTCCTTTCCCTTGGCGGTACAGATCGACGCGGCCGGATCGAAAGGCCAGGGAGGCAATCTGGCCAAGCTGGTGGACCCCGCGAACACCGTTGGCGTAGCCATCGGAGAGTGGATCGAATTCGGCTTCTCCAAACCGGTGGCCGTCACCAAGGTGACGGTGGTCAACGGCTGGGCCGCCCCGGGATCGTTCAAGCAACACGGTCGCATAAAAACAGCCGAACTCGTCTTCGCCGGAGGCGGTAAGCAGACCATTTCCCTGAAAGACACGGACAAGCCGCAGGTGATAACCCTGCACGGCAAAGGCACCGCCGTGAGGCTTACGGTGACATCCGTCTTCCACGGCACGGCCAGCAACGAACCATACCTCTCCCGCATTTCCTTCGACGGATACGACCCTTCGGAAAAGCAGGTGACCGTCACCGGCCGGTATGAAGGCTGCGTGCGCTCCAAATCGAGCTCCAGCTGGGGCGGGCAGGACGACCCGCTCTATTACTGCGTTCGGTTTCGCGCGGACGACGGCTCTTTGTACGGATGCATGGACGACCTCTGCTTTCATTCCAAGGAGCATGTGAACGTGCGGCTCAAGATCACCGGCGTCATCAAGGAGGGCAACGTGCTCCAGGTTCTGGAGGCTTCTCCGGTAAAGTAACGCCGTGATCACTTTGCTCACTACAGCGCTGGGTTTTCCCGATCCGGAAACCGCCGACCCCGGGGGCCTTCTTGCCGTTGGCGGGGACTTGAGCATTCGGAGGCTTGTGGAGGCCTACAGCCACGGCATCTTCCCCTGGTACAACGAGGACCACCCCATACTGTGGTGGTCTCCCGACCCCCGCCCCATCCTGGTGCCGAACGAGCTCAGGCTCGACGCCAGATTTCGCCGCTACCTTCGCGGCCACCCCTTTGAACTCTCCGTCGACACCGACTTCCAGGCCGTTATCAGCGCCTGCGCCACGGCGGAACGCCATGGCCAGGCGGGCACCTGGCTCACGGACGACATGATCCGGGCATACGTCCGGATGCACCATTCCGGCTACGCCCACAGCATCGAGTGCCGCCTTCATGGCCGCCTGGTGGGCGGCATCTACGGCGTGGCCGTGGGCCGGGCGTTCTTTGGGGAATCCATGTTCCACGACGTGGGCCAGGCCTCCAAGGTGGCCTTGGTGCACCTGGTCTTGCTGCTGGAAAAGTTAAAGTACAGCTTTATGGATTGCCAGCAGTCCACGCCCCATGTGATGCGCCTTGGAGCGCGGGAAATCCCGCGGCTCAAGTTCACCAGGCTGGTGGAAGCGGCGGCCGCTCTGCCCGGTGAAATCGAAGGCTGGAGGAGCCAGCCGTGGTGGAACGATCCCATAAAACGTAGGGAGTTTTTGCATGCCAGATGAGAGAGTGGTGCTGGATGTTCGCGGCAAGTGCTGAGGCGTGGGCGCGGAGGTCGGGTGGCACCTCCGGTTCGTTCAGGCCGCGCGGCTGGATGTTTGGGCCGAAGCCGGGCAGGCTCCGGTATTCGAGGAATTGGCCGCAACCTATTCACAGTGGCGTTTGGAACATGAGGAACAAGACGGTGTGCACCGGTTCAGTTTTTTGAGATGACACACCGGGAGAGAAGCCGGGGCAGGCCGATCCCGGCAATACAGGAGGGAACATGGCTCTTTCGTTCGAAGGCCCCGCGGTGATGGTGCGCGACATGGCTTCCTGCCGTGCTTTCTACGAGAATCTGCTGGACCAGAAGGTGCTCTTCGCCGTTGGAGACGCGTATACGGCCTATGCCTCGAAGTTCTCTCTCTGGGAGGCCACTGGGGCGCACGCCATGATATTCGGCAACCAGGCTCTTTCAGAACCGCAAAACACCGACGCGGTGTTTGAGCTCTATTTCGAATCGAGTGAGATTGAATCCGAATTGGAAAAAATGCGCGTGGCCAAAGTGCCCTTCATTCATGAACTACGCGAGCAGCCCTGGGGGCAGCGGTGTTTTCGGGTCCGGGACCCGGAGGGCCGCATTGTTGAGATAGGAGAGCCGATGCCCCTCGTGGCGAAACGCTTTTTGGCCCAGGGCCTGAGCTTCGAGGAAGTCAGCAAGCGGACCATGCTGCCTGTGGAGATTGTCAGGCATATCGCCGGAGAATAAGGCTCAACCGCTCGATGCCGTTGGGCAGCCGCTGAAAAAGCCCTGGAATGTTTCAACATTCCAGGGCTTTTTGCCGGGTTGGCGATTGCCGGGTATCATGTGCTGACCCTGCGGCGAAATTCCGGGCTAGGATTTTTCCAGCCCGTACCATTTCCCCAGCACAGCCGGTTTGAAGGCCTCCATCAGGTCCAACAGTTCAGCCGGATCATCATTGCACATGAGATTGGCCCGGTGCGGGCGTTTCAGGAATCCATGGTTCACCATGTGGTCGAGGAATTCGCTCAGTTTGTCGTAGTACCCCTCGACGTTGTAGAATCCCACGGGTTTGGCGTGCAGTCCAAGCTGCCCCCAGGTGGCCACCTCGAATATCTCCTCCAGGGTGCCCAGACCGCCCGGCATGGCGATGAAGCCGTCGGAGAGGACGGCCATCTTGGCCTTGCGCTCGTGCATGGACTCCACTTCGTACATCTCGGACAGGGCCTCGAAGGCCAGTTCCTTGGCCTTGAGGAACCCCGGCAGCACGCCCACAACCCGGCCGCCTGCGGACACCACGGCCTGGGCGAGCATGCCCATGAGCCCGTTCTTGGCCCCGCCGTACACCAGGGTGATTCCCCGGCTGGCTAAGAGCCCGCCAAGCCGTCCGGCGGACTCGCCGTACGCGGGGGAATTGCCGGGATTCGAGCCCAGGAAAACGCAGACGCTTTTCACTGCTGCTCCGCTTCCACGATGGGCGGGTGCTGGCTCAAATCGAAGAATCCCCGGATCTCAAAGGGCAGCGAGTAGTTGGGAATCTTGTCGAAGAGTATGAACCCCATGTCCTTGCCCTCGGCCAGGTCACAAAGGGCGGGTATACCCAGCGGTATGGGAAAATCGATGGGGCAGGAGCGGATGGATTCCAGCTTCCCGGCGTAGCGCTCCTGGAAGTAGGCGATAATCATGTCGCGCTCTTCAGCCGTGAAGGATTCCATAACAAGCTTGCGCCCGGAAGCGATGTCCGCGTCCATGTCCGGATGCATGGGGTCGCCCAGCACGTTGGCCCAATCATAGACTTCCTCTTCCAAGGGGTCCCAGCAGGGGCGGAAGAGATGAACATCCACGTCCTTGCGTCCCTTGAAGCTCTTGATGACGACGGTCATGGACCAGGCGCGGTCCACGGGCAGCTTCTCCTGCGCCGGAACGATATCGATCAGCATTGATGGCCTCCGAGCTTGTTTTATGGCCTGCAAGGCCGTAGGATTGCGAAAGTGCCGCAACGAGGGAACGATTTGGAAAATCAGGGCAAAAGTCAATCCAGGTTCTTGCTCCAGAGCCCCTTCACCCCCCAGGGTGACCAGCCCAGGGCCATTGATGAACTTCTGGGCAACCTTGCGTCCGGAGTTCGCGACCAGGTTCTGCTCGGCGCCACAGGCACCGGCAAGACCTTCACCATGGCCCAGCTCATCGCCCGTTCCAACCGGCCAGCCCTCATCATCGCCCCGAACAAAACCCTGGCGGCCCAGCTTTTCAACGAGTTCAAGGGACTTTTCCCCGAAAACGCCGTGGAGTATTTCGTCAGCTACTACGACTACTACCAGCCGGAAGCCTACCTGCCCCGCTCGGATACATACATCGAGAAGGACTCATCCATCAACGAGGATATCGACAAGCTCCGGCATGCGGCCACGCACTCGCTCCTGACGCGCCGGGACGTGGTGATCGTGGCCTCGGTGAGCTGTATCTACGGTCTGGGATCGCCCGAATACTACGCCAAGATGGTGCTGGCCCTGGAGGAGGGGCAGCGGGTGGCCATGGAAGAGGTGATCGGCAGGCTGGTTGAAATCCAGTACGAACGAAACGACATGGATTTCCACCGCGGCGTGTTCCGCGTGCGCGGCGACGTGCTGGAAATCATCCCGGCCTACAGCCGGGAAAGGGCGCTGCGCCTGGAATTCTTCGGAGACGAGATAGAATCGATCCTGGAAACCGACCCGCTGACCGGCGAGGTGTTCGGCAAGATGAAAAAAACGGTCATCTTCCCGAACTCGCACTATGTCTCGGACCGCGACAACCTCTCCCGTGCCATGAGCGACATCCGCGACGAGCTGCGCGAGCGCCTGATCTATTTCAAACAGAACCAGATGCTGGTGGAAGCCCAGCGCCTGGAGCAGCGCACCCTCTACGACCTGGAGATGATCGAGGAGCTGGGCTACTGCAACGGCATCGAGAACTATTCCCGCCACCTGGACGGGCGCACGGCCGGACAGCCCCCGGCCACGCTGATCGACTACTTTCCAGAGGACTTCATCCTTTTCGTGGACGAGTCCCACATCACGGTGCCGCAGATCGGGGGCATGTTCAACGGCGACTTCTCCCGCAAATCGACCCTTGTGGACTACGGCTTCAGGCTTCCCTCGGCCCTGGACAACCGGCCGCTCAATTTCCAGGAGTTTTCCGAGCGCATCGGCCAGGCCATCTACGTCTCGGCCACCCCGGGCCCCTGGGAGCTTGACCGCTCGCAAGGGCTCGTGGTGGAGCAGATCATCCGCCCCACGGGCCTTCTGGACCCCATGCTCGAGGTGCGCCCCACCAAGGGCCAGGTGGACGACCTGCTCTCGGAGTGCAAGAAACGGGTGGCCGCGCACGAACGCGTGCTTGTCACCACGCTCACCAAGCGCATGGCCGAGGAACTCACCGATTATCTCAACAATTACGGGGTGAACACCCGCTACCTGCATTCGGATATCGACACCCTGGAGCGGGTGGCCATCCTCCAGGCCCTGCGCGCCGGAGAGTTCGACGTTCTGGTGGGCATAAACCTGCTGCGCGAAGGGTTGGACATCCCGGAGGTTTCGCTCATAGCCATTCTGGACGCGGACACGGAAGGATTCCTGCGCTCGACCAGATCGCTTATCCAGACGTTCGGACGCGCCGCCCGCAACGTGTCCGGCCGGGTGATCATGTACGCCGACTCCGTCACCGGCTCAATGCGCGACGCCATGGAGGAGACCAACCGGCGCCGCGCCAAGCAGCAGGCCCACAACCTGGAGCATGGCATAACGCCCCAGACCATTCTCAAAGATATGGACAACGTCCTGGATGCAATTTACGCCCAGGCCAAGTCCGAAAAGGGCGCCAAAACCAAAGGGTCGAGCTTTATTGACGAAATCATGCAGCGGGCCGAGAGTTCCGAAACCGTGGAGAAACTCATCAAAAGCCTGGAACGGGACATGCGCGCCGCAGCCAAGGACCTGGCCTTCGAACGAGCCGCCGAACTGCGCGACGCCATCACCTCGCTTCGCGTAAAGCAGGGCACAGGGGCACAATGACGATGCAGCAAAAGCATACGGCCGTATTGGGAACCTCCATGAGGGTTACCCGGCACATGCACACGGAGAGAGCAGGGTGAAACGGGTTCGCAAGCTTGGCTCGAAATTTGGGCGTTTTCCCTCCCTCAGACGCAAGATGGGCATACTGTGGCCTGTAATATCGGGCCTGTTCGCCATCCTGTTGATTTTCGTGGGCGGCACTGCAGCCTATATGATCGTGGAAGGCTGGGACCTTTTTGACAGCGTTTACATGGTGATCATCTCCCTCACCACGGTCGGCTACGGCGAGGTCCACCCCCTCACCAGGGCGGGCAGGGTCATCACGGCCATTGTTTTACTGCTTGGAGTGGGCACGTTCTTCTATCTGGCTGGCGCCATCGTGCAACTGGTTATCGAGGGGCATATCCAAAACATTTTCGGGAGGCGGCGGATGCAGCGGGCCATCGAAAAAATGAAAGGTCACACCATCGTCTGCGGGTATGGCCGCATTGGCGGCATCGTCGCCCGTGAAATCCTCGCGGAGGGGCACGGCGTGGTGGTGGTGGAGCGCGGCCAGAACCTGATCGAAGAGCTCCAGCAAAAAAATATCCACTATGTGGCCGGAGACGCCACCAAGGACGAGGTGCTTCTGGCGGCGGGACTTCATAACGCCAAGTCCCTGGTTTCGGCCCTGACGGACGAATCCGCCAACGTGTACGTGACGCTCACGGCCCGCCAGCTCAACCCGGACATCTACATCGTGGCCAGAAGCGATTCGCCCGACCACTCCCAGCGCCTGACCCGGGCCGGGGCCAACCAGGTTCTCTTCCCGCACCTCTACGGCGGCATCCGCATGGCCCAGTCCGTGCTGCGGCCAACGGTGCTGGGATTCATGGACCTGGCCATGCGCGGAGACATCGAGGATCTGCAGATGGAGCAGCTCACCATCGCCACGGGATCCCCGGTTGCCGGAAAGGACCTGATAGAATCGCAGCTTCGCCAGCGTTTCAACGTCATCGTCATCGGCATCAAGAAGCCGGACGGGAAACTGCTCTTCAACCCGCAGCCCCAGGTGGTGCTGGAAGCGGGCGACACCCTGATCCTGGTGGGCGGCAAGCAGAACCTCGCTGAAATGCAGAAGCAGCTGACGTAAGAGCTGCCGGACCCGAGCGGCCGTGATGCGCAACAAAACGACCATGCCCCAGGAATTATTGCCAGGCGCTGACCAGACAGTGGAAGTGGTTGTGGCCAGGTACCAAGAAGACGCCTCCTGGGTTCGCGGCATGGGCCTGCCCTGCGTCGTGTACGACAAATCAGGCCAGCCAGGGCCGCATGCACTGCCTAACATCGGGCGCGAATCGCACACGTACCTCTCGCACATCGTGGCGCAGTACCCGGATTATGCGGACTTCACGGTTTTTCTGCAGGCTGACCCGTTCAAGCACACGGGGCAGGGGGCGGATACGGCCACACTCAAGGCGCGGATCGAGCAGAACGTGCGCCTTCAAGTTAAATTCACCGGGTTCGCCCACTTCAAGCTCAAATGCGACCGGCTGGGCAGGCCTCACGGCATGGCCGACCCGGAAAAGAAAGGGCTCTGGAAGGGCTGGGGCAAGGACATCCCGGTGGGCGAGGTGTACGGGAAGCTTTTTTCCGGGGATGTTCCCGAGACCTTCTTGGTCACGGCTCCGGCCGGGCAGCTCTTCGTGTGCCGCGAGCGGATTCTGGCCAGGCCCAAGGCCTTCTACGAGCGGGCCTTGAAGCTCGTGGTTGACGACCCAGACGATGAACACAATACCGGGCACGCCTTCGAAAGGCTGTGGCAGGTCGTTTTCAACGGCAATGTAGCCCTTAATAGAGAAGCGTATTCATGAACGGACCAGACTCAAAGATTGTGGAACGCGTAAAAGAGCTCAGGACCAGGCTGGAGCACCACAATCACCTCTATTACGTCCTCGACGCCCCTGAGATAAACGACGCCGAGTACGACGCCCTGTTCCGCGAACTCCAGGAGCTGGAGGCCGCCCATCCGGAGCTGGCCGACCCCAACTCGCCCACCAAGAGGGTGGGCGGAGCCGTGGCCCAGGCCTTTGCCTCGAAAAGGCACCGGCTGCGCATGTACAGCCTGGACAACGCCTTGACGGCCGAAGAGTGGCAAGCCTTCCTGGAGCGCCTGGGCCGTGTGCTGCCGGACCGCGACTTCTCCTTCTGGGCCGACCCCAAATTCGACGGTCTGGCCCTGGAGGTCATCTACGAGGACGGACGGTTTGTTTCGGCCCTCACGCGCGGAGACGGCGAAACCGGCGAGGACGTCACCCAGAACATGCGAACCGTGCGCAATCTTCCCCTGGACATTCGAAACAGGGCCGCCAAGGCCAGACTGCCGATTCCGAAGCTCTTGGAAGTGCGCGGCGAAGTGGTGATCACCAAGGCGGATTTCAATGCACTGAACAACGCCCAGGAAGAGGCAGGGGGCAAGGTGTTCGCCAACCCCCGCAACGCGGCGGCCGGTTCCATCCGCCAGCTCGACTCGGCCGTGACCGCATCTCGGCCCTTGAAATTCTTCGCCTACGGCATCGGCCAGTGCGAGTGGCCCCTGGGCGACCCCTGGGGGACACAGCGCGCTGTCATGGAGGGGCTTGAAAAATTTGGCTTTTCCACTGCCAAAGAGGGGAGGGGGCTCGATTCGGCCGGGGTGGAAGCCCTGTACGCCGAACTTGAGAAGAAGCGGGATACGCTGCCCTTCGAGATCGACGGCATGGTGGTCAAGCTCGACCGCCTGGACTGGCAGCGCGAAGCGGGGTTCACTGCCCGGGCGCCGCGCTGGGCCATCGCCTGGAAATTCCCGCCCAGGCAGGGCGAAACCCTGTTAAAAGCTATCGAAGTCCAAGTTGGCCGAACCGGCGTACTTACCCCCGTGGCAGTGCTCGAGCCTGTGCTGTTGGCCGGGGTGGTGGTGTCCAAGGCCACCCTGCACAACGAGGACGAAATCCGCGCCAAGGACCTTCGCGAGGGCGACACCGTGGTGGTGCAGCGCGCGGGCGACGTCATCCCCGAAGTGGTCCGGCCGGTGCTTGCTAAACGCCCCGCAGATTCGCGGGAATTCGTCTTTCCGCACTCGTGCCCGTCATGCGGCTCTCAAGTGCGGCGTTTGGACGGCGAAGCGGCCTGGAGATGCCTGAATCTCTCCTGCCCGGCCATGCTCACCCGGTCCATCGTCTTCTTCGTCTCCAAGGCGGGCCTGGACATCGAGGGTGTGGGCAAACGCTGGATAGAGATCCTGGTGGAGCGGGGCATGGTGAAATCCCCGGCCGATCTCTTTACGCTTACTGAGAATGATCTACTCTCGCTTGATCGCATGGGCGAAAAGCTGGCCGGAAACTTCGTGGAAGCCATAGCCCAGGCCAGGCAGAAGGCCACTCTGGCCAAGCTTGTCGGGGCACTGGGCATACGCCACGTGGGCACGCAAACCGCGCGGACATTGGCCGCCAACTTCCCCGACCTGGAGGGATTGAGCGCTGCGCCCGCCGAAGACCTGCAAGCCCTTCCGGACATCGGGCCGGAAGTGGCCGCGAGCATCCGGGCCTTTTTCGACAACCCTTCCAACCACGAGCTGCTTGCGCGCTTCAAGGCCATTGGGCTGTGGCCGTCAAAAGAGGCTGTGGAAGGCATGCAGAGCGGCCCCACGCCTTTTTCCGGCAAGCGCCTGCTCTTCACCGGCGCGCTTTCCGGCATAACCCGGGGCCAGGCCGAAGCCCGCGTGGAAGCGCTCGGCGGCATTGTTGCCGGGTCCGTGTCCAAGAAGCTCGACTACCTGGTAGTGGGTCAGGACCCTGGGTCCAAGCTGGATAAAGCCCGGGCACTTGGTGTAAAGATTCTTTCCCAAGACGATTTTGAACGCCTGGCAAAGGGCGAAACCCTTTCAGACTAAGAGGGAACCATCATGAGCGTATGCGATCTCATCATCATGGGCGCGGGCGGGCGCATGGGCTCCACCCTGGCCGCCCTGGCCACGGAAGACCCGGGCCTGCGCCTGGCCGGTGTTGTGGAAAGGCCCCAGAACGCCCAGGCATTGGACCGTTTCGAGTGCGTGAAGGGCACGGAAATGGAGGACGTCTTCGCCCGCTGCCCCGGAGCGGTGATTGTCGACTTTACAGCCCCGGAATCGAGCCTCAAGGTGGCCAATCTGGCCGCGCGCATGGGCAATCCGGCGGTCATCGGCACAACCGGGTTCACCGCGCAGCAGATGAAGGAACTGGAGAGCGCCGCGCGCCAGGGCCTTCTGTTCTGGGCCCCGAACATGAGCGTCGGCATCAATTCCCTGCTCCAGGTGCTGCCCAAGCTGGTTGAGGTTCTGGGACCGGCCTACGACCTGGAGATCATGGAAATCCACCACAACAAGAAGGCGGATTCACCCAGCGGCACCGCCTTGAAGCTCGGCCAGGCCATAGCCGCGGCGCGAGGGGAAAAGATCGACGACGTGAAGAAGTGTTCCCGCGACGGCATCATCGGCCCCCGCACCCAGGGGGAGATCGGCCTGCTGGCTGTCCGCGGCGGAGACGTGGTGGGCGACCACACCGTCTACTTCCTTGGGCCTGGGGAGCGCATCGAGGTGACGCACAGGCTCCATTCTCGCGAGCCCTTAGCCAGGGGTGCGCTTCGCGCCGCCACGTGGCTCAAGGGGCAGAAGCCCGGCAAGCTCCACACCATGTCCGACATGCTCAAATGAAAATCGGCCTCTTGCAGGTGAACACCGTGGTGGGCGATTTGTCCGGCAATGCCGGGCGAATCGTCCACGGCGCCCACAAGGCGGCCGAAGCCGGTGCCCGGGTGTGCATCACTTCGGAGCTGGCCCTCACGGGCTATCCGCCGCGCGACCTTCTGCTCTCTCCCGCATTCGTGGACAAAGCCCTGCGCGAACTGGAGGGCATCGCCAAGCAATTGGAAAACGGTCCGGTCCTGCTGGTGGGTACAGCCGCCAGAACAGGCCGCCCGGACGGCAAGCCCCTTCAGAACTGCGCCGCGCTTCTGGCCAACGGCGCCGTGGGGGCCATGCTGCCCAAAACCCTCCTGCCCACCTACGACGTCTTCGACGAGGACCGCTATTTCCAATCCGGCGGATGTCCGGGTCTGGTGGAAATAGACGGCACGCGCCTTGGCATCACCATCTGCGAAGACATCTGGAACGACAAGGATTTCTGGCGGACCAGGCGCTACACGGCCGATCCGTTGGAGCCCCTGGTTGAGCAAGGCCTGGACGCCATTCTCAACCTTTCGGCTTCGCCCTTCAGCCTCGGCAAGCAGGCCATGCGCGAACGCATGCTTGCAAGCGTGGCCAAGAAGTACGGCCTTCCCATACTCTACTGCAACCAGGTGGGTGGCAACGACGACCTGGTGTTCGACGGCCGCTCCATGGCCCTGGACGCTTCCGGCCGGCTGGCCGCACGCTCACCAGGATTCACGGAGGACGTGCTCGTGGTGGACATGGGCACACTTGGCGAAGGCCATCACGGCGAACGCCCCAGATTGGCGGAGGACGATTTCTCCGAAGAGTCCGAAGCTTGGCGGGCCCTGGTGCTCGGAGTAAAAGACTATGCCGGAAAATGCGGCTTCAAAGGGGCCATACTCGGGCTCTCCGGCGGCATCGACTCGGCTTTGACCGCGGCCATCGCCGTGGAGGCCCTTGGCGCTTCCAACGTACTGGGAGTGCTCATGCCAAGCCCCTATTCAAGCCAGGGGAGCGTGGACGACTCGCTGGAGCTGGCCAAACGCCTGGGCATGCACAGTAAGACCATCCCCATCGCGGACATCATGCACGCGTTTGATACCGGGCTTGCCGAGGCGTTCACCGGGCTCTCCCCGGACGTCACCGAGGAGAACATCCAGTCCAGGATCAGGGGCAACCTGCTCATGGCCATGTCCAACAAGTTCGGCAAACTGCTCCTGACCACCGGCAACAAATCCGAGCTGGCCGTGGGCTACTGCACGATCTACGGGGACATGTCCGGGGGCCTGGCCGTCATTTCGGACGTGCCCAAGACCATGGTCTACCGCCTGGCCCAATACGTAAACGACCGGGGCCGGGGAGAGGTCATTCCGCAGGCCATCATCGACAAGGCCCCCTCGGCCGAGCTCAAGCCGGACCAGACCGACCAGGACAGCCTGCCGCCCTACGAAATGCTGGACACCATCCTAAAAATGCGGGTGGAGGGCTACAAGTCCGTGAAGGAGATCGTGGAGGCGGGCTTCGAAAAGGCCGTGGTGGAAAAGGTGTGCGGGCTGGTGAAGTCGGCCGAGTTCAAACGGCGCCAGGCCGCTCCGGGACTGAAGATTACGGACAGAGCATTCGGTACGGGCTGGAGAATGCCCCTGGCCTGCAAGATCGTCTATTGACCAGGTCCATTCATTGGGCCGTCTTGGCCGGCTGAAACGTCGCCTTGGTGAAGATGACGCTCACGGCCGGGAACTGGGGCAGGACCCCGTCCGTGGCATTGACCACCACCTTGTCAGCCACGAAGCTGTAGCGAACGTCCTTGCCGGGCACCCCCAGGGTCAGCCTGGTCGGCAGCCCCCAGAACGGAAGCTTTCCCGAATCCTTCCCGTCCGCATACACCCGCACTTCCAGGGGGAATATGCTCACGCCCTCGAGAGTAAGGCTCTCCCCGGCCTTCAGGGTCAATTCGCCGCGGCGCCCGAGCCACAGCTCGTTGTTGCCGCCAGTCGAGAACCCTTTGGCAGACAACGCCCAGACCAGGTCCTCCTTGTCACCGCCGGAAACGTAGCGCGTAAGAAGCTCTGTCCGTGCTTCCTGCCTGGTCCAGGACCGTGGGACGCAACCAGGCCGTGCTCCCGGCCCCGCACAACCGACACCGTAAGACACGGGATCATCCGTCAGGGCCTGGTTGCGCAAAAGCCAAAGGGATAACGTGGCGCAGTCAGTGTGTCCGAAGAAGGCGTACCCCCTTGGGAACCAGCTGGTGTAGCCGTTGACCACGGGCAGGCCAAGTTCCTGCGAGGCCAGCATGGCGGCTACGGCAAGCCCGCATTCGGAACTCGACTGCCCAGGAGCCGGCAGATAGGCCATTGCCCTGGCGTTCGAAGCGTCGCGCAGGAGTTCCCCTTTCACGAGAGCGATATTTCGGGTTCGTTCAGCCAGATCGTACCCGTAATGGCGCAGCAGCGTGTTGTGCTGGTCCAGAACCGCCAGCACGCACAGCCCCGCCAGCAACACATGCCTCGCCCATGCCGACTGAACCAGGTCCAAGGCGATCTTGGCGACGCCTAAGAGAACGAGAATCAAAAAGAAATGCTCCACCAGCACCACCCTGGTCAGGGCACGCATGGATTGAAACACCGGGAGCCACTGGACGAACCTGAAAAGGCTGAAACCGCCTATGTTCACGATAAGCATTGTGAGCAACGCCGGGACCAAAAGGACGGTGGCCAACAACCGGACATCCGTTCGCCTTTGAAAAAGCAGGAAGAGCAACACGGCAACGCCGGCCCATGGCAGAATGCCCACGTGCATGGCATTGTTGAAGGAGAGGATGCCCGCCCGGTCGCTGGTCCATCCCCAGAGCAGGTTTCCCGGATTGGCCCGGAACATGTCCGCCAGGGTGGGAAGCTGCTCCGCTATCTCACTCCAGAATCGCGTGAGCCCATTGGCCTGGGACGTGGCCATGTACGGTTCGGCCAGAGGCCACAGGGCCGCTACAGACAAGGCCACGCATACCGCGACCTTGAAAGCCGCCCCGTCGCTCCAATCGCCCCCCATGCGCCGATAGACCAGAAGCCAGGCGAGCCCGAACAAACCAAGGGCCACGGTGAGAAACGCGCCCAGATAGAACGCGCCGTAGAATTGGAGAACCAGGGCCGCGCACAGGCCCGCGAAGGCCTTTATTGAACCACTCTGCGCCCAGAGAATGAAGCCGCAGACCGCCAGCGGTATCGGGAAGAGATGCAGAAGCGCCGGATGGGTGACTTCTTCTATTACCGGAGCCATGAACGCGAACAGATACGCGCCGAGCGAGGCAATGACAGGCGCGTGCCCCAAGCGTCTCAATGCCCAGAACGCGCTCGCGAAATTAAGGATGAATAAGGAAACGAACCAGGCCTGATAAGCCCTTTCGCGGTCCAGTCCGGCAAATCGAAAGGCCGAATAGCCTGGGAGCGTGGACAGGAAATTGTCGGAAAAAGTTATGGAATCCTTCGCGGGATAGAGAAACGGGGCGCTGAAGTAGGACGGCTCTTTTCCTGAAATCCATTTGAATCCATGTTCGAGCACATAGTTGGAAAAGCCGGTATCGCAGGGCTCGCCGGGCATGCGCTTGAAATCGGGACCAAGGATGGTCAGGGGAACAAGCCACAGGCCGATGGCCAGAAACACGGCGGGAGCGAGGAAATGGGAACGTACTCTGGAGGACATGGGGGGGCGGGGCAAAACGGACGTCAGCTATCCATGAATTGGCGCATGGCCTGAACTGTTTCCTCCATTTCCAACTGAAGGGCATCCAATTCTCTCTCCACCAGATCGGCATCGCCGGATTTGGAGGCTTTTTCCAGCTCGTAGGCCCTGTCTTTTAACACCTCGGCCCCCATGGTGGCAGCTCCGCCTTTGAGGGTGTGCGCCATGAAGGACACTTCCTTCAGGTCGCCTTCGGCCAGGGCTTGGCGCATTTCCGCGAGTTTGGCCGGCTGCTGGTCCACGAACACGGCGAAGAGCTTTTTCAAGAAATCCCTGTTTCCGCGAGCCTTGTCGAGAAGCCATTGTTCATTGAGGATACTGGATCCTGCCAAGGAGTCCTCCTGGGACGTAGCGTCGTTTTTCGGCATGAGAACCTGATGCAAGGCGGCCTGAATCTCTTCTGAACCGACCGGCTTGGACAGATATCCGTCCATGCCGGACTCAAGAAAACGTTCCCGGTCCCCTTTGAGCGCGTGGGCCGTCATGGCGATGATCGGTATATCTTTTGGCACGCCGGGATGGTCTCCGGACCTGATGCGGCGAGTGGCTTCCAGGCCGTCCATGCCGGGCATCTGGATGTCCATAAGCACCACGTCAACCTTCTGCTCAGCCAAGGTGGCCAGGGCCTCAACGCCGTTTCCAACCGCGATTACCTTGTGCCCGTCCTGCTCAAGTATCTCTATCGCGAACATCTGGTTGATGGGGTTGTCTTCCGCGAGCAGTATGGTCAAGGGACTTAATTTAGGCTTTGCGGCCGGCTTGGGCAAGGGCGCCGGTGGCCCCTCGTCCATGGCCTCGAGCTTGATCTCGAAAACAAATTCGCTTCCTCGGCCCTCGGTGCTTTCCACCCAGATGTCGCCGTTCATTCTCCCGACCAGATGTTTGCAGATGGCCAGCCCCAAACCCGTGCCATAGTGTTTTCTGGTGGGGGAGTTGTCCGCTTGGGTGAAGCTTTCAAAAATGGTGTCCAGCTTGCTCGCTGGAATGCCAGGGCCGGTGTCGGACACGCTGATGCGCACCGTGGCCAGAGTGGAATGGGGGTCCGGCTGGCGCAAACACTCGGCCTTGAGCTGGACCGTGCCGTCCGTGGTGAACTTGACCGCATTTCCCACCAGATTGACGATGATCTGGCGGAGCCTGCCGGGATCGCCCCGCATCCTTTTGGGCACATCTCCGGCGATGCTGTAGTTGAGCGTGAGCCCCTTGTTCTGGGCCAGCGCGGTAAAAATGCGGATTGCGCTTCGTATGGTGGCGTGCAGGTCGAACACCTGGTTTTCCAGCTCGAGTTTCCCGGCCTCAATCTTGGAAAAGTCCAGGATGTCGTTCAATATTTCCATAAGCGAAACAGCGGACTGGCGAACCATGTCCAGATAATCCCGCTGTTTGCGGGTCAGTTCAGATGCGAGCAAAAGTTCGCTCATGCCCAGAATCCCGTTCATGGGGGTGCGGATCTCGTGGCTCATGTTGGCCAGGAACTGGCTCTTGGCCCGGTTGGCGGTTTCCGCGGCCTCCTTCATGGTGGTCAGGTCCAGTTCGAGCTGTTTGCGGGAACTGATGTCTCGTAGCGAGGCCAGGTAGACCAATTCCCCGGTATCCCAGCGCGACTGCACCACGCGCATCTCCACCGTTTTCAGCACGCCGTCCCGGGAAAGCACCTCTATCTCCATTGTGCCGCCGGGGATGAGGGCGTGCCCGAACGGTTCTCCGGCGAGTTGTTCGGCCGTGGCCCCGAAAAGCCGTTCAGCGCTGGGGTTGGCGAAGTGGATCAGCCCGTCCAGGTCCACCACAACGATGCCGTCGGCGTTGTTGGCGATGATGTTCTGGAACCGCTTTTCCGTGGACACAAGGGACGCCTGCGCCGATGCCAGCTGGCGGCAGAGCTTCGCCCTGCCCAGGGCGCACAGGATGCTCTGTTCCAGCAGCATGTTGTCCAGCTTGGACTTCGGCAAGACCATGACCACGTTCTCACTGAGCGACGAATGCAGGAAGAGATGGGAACCTGAATCGCTGAAACCGACCACGGGCAGGTCGGAAAAGACCGTCGCCAGTTCCCCGGGGTCCGCGCCATGCGGTGCGGGAAGGGGAAGTCCGGCCAGAATGACGTCGAAACTCTCCAGGGCGATGGCCTCCCAGGCGTCCGCGACAGACGAGGCCGTCCGCCAGGTCGTCTCGAATCCGGACAGACCGTGGAGACGGTTGGCCAAGGAAAGGGTAAAGTCCGGCGCCTGATCGATGATAAGAAGGCGCAGGGGAGAGAGATTCTTCTTGGGTTGAATCATGGATTGACGGCTCAATATCAGCTTCCCGAGCTATTGCAACCTTACCCCTTCACACACGCGAGCGGACGCAGCCGGGCGACCTTGGAGGCCAGCCCCGCACCCACGGCGCTTTCCACCACGGCGTCTATGTTTTTATAGGCGCCCGGAGCCTCCTCGCTCACCCCCTTGTACCCGTGGGCCCTTATGATTACTCCATTTCTGGCCAAGGATTCAATGACCTCCCGGCCTGGAAAACGCTTCAGCGCCTGGGACCGGGACATGCTCCTGCCCGCTCCGTGGCAGGCCGAGCCAAAGGAGCGCTCAAGCGAAAGATCCGTGCCGGCAAGGATATAGGAGGCCGTCCCCATGCTGCCGCCCACCAGCATGGGCTGCCCGGCGCCGCGAAGCCACGCGGGCAGGCCGGGGTGGGACGGCCCCCAGGCCCTGGTGGCGCCTTTGCGGTGCACGAAAAGATTGCGGGGCTTGCCTTTGACCAGGTGGGTTTCTTCCTTGCAGGTGTTGTGGGACACGTCGAAAAGAAGCCGCGCCCTGAGGGTTGGAAAGAACTCCGCCAATACCTGGCGCACGAGATGGGTGAGAACCTGGCGATTGGCCAGGGCGCAGTTGATTCCCGCGCGCATGGCGGCCAGGTACTCCTGCCCAAGCGTGGAGAGAATGGGCGCGCAGGCCAGTTCGGGATCGGGCAGGGCAAGGCCGTGCTTGGGGGCTTCTTTAAGCATCCTGTCCAGATAGTCCGATGCTACCTGGTGGCCTAGCCCGCGCGATCCGCAGTGGATGCTCACAACCACCTCACCCTGGGAGATTCCGTAGACCTGGGCGGCTTTTTTGTCGAAGAGTTCTTCGACAAGCTGGATTTCCAGGTAGTGGTTCCCGGAGCCGAGGGTGCCTGTCTGCGCGAGCTGGCGCTTCTTGGCCTGGTCCGAAACCAGGGACGGATCAGCACCCTGGGCCCGGCCGGAGTCTTCCGTATGTTCCAGATCGGCCTTTTCCCCGAAGCCCTTGCGGATGGCCCATACCGCGCCGCCATCCAGCATGGCGTCCATGTCCTTGCCCTTGAGCACAAGGGAACCGGTTTTCCCGACCCCCGCCGGCACGCTGGCGAAAAGCCGGTCGCAGAGCCTTTCCAGAACAGGACGGATGTCGGCCTCAGAAATGCCCGTGGTGATGGTCCGCACGCCGCAGGCTATGTCGTAGCCGACGCCTCCGGCGGACACTATTCCGCCCTGGTCCGGGTCGAAGGCGGCCACGCCCCCTATGGGAAAGCCGTACCCCGTATGGGCGTCCGGCATGGCGTAAGCGGCTTCCACGATGCCCGGCAGGCAGGCCACATTGGCTATCTGGCGGGCGGCGGAGTCGTCCAGGGCGCGCACGATGTCCCTGGAGCCGAACACCACGGCCTGGACGAGCATCGTCCCCCGCTGTCTGTACTGCCAGCGCCAGGCATCGATGCGTTCCAAGAGGTCCATATCCATGCTGACGCAGTACACCTTTTGCCAGCTCTTGACAAAAAGCCAGACACGGGCGCATTGCCACTCTCCCGAGGAGACGAAACAATGCGTATTCTATTGGTTCTGTTTTCCTGTCTTATGCTTGGCGCCTGCGCAGGCGTACCCCTTATGCCCGGGGGCGATTCCAGCGACAGCTTCACGGCCGCGGACGGTTCCTTCAGCATAAAGCTCCCCCCGGACTGGTCCGTGGCCCAGAAGGCCGGGGGCGAGGGTGGGCGAGTGGGCGTGCTGGCCCACAAGAACGCGGCCGCCACGGGGAAAGGCTACCCCACGCTTGTGATGCGCGAAATCATGGATCCCACCCCGCAGGGCGTTCTGGACATCATGTCCAAGGACAAGAACCTGGAGTTTTCCGAACTGTGGACCGTGAGTCCTGATAAATACCAGCTGAAACAGGCTCTTCTGGACACCACCTCGCGCGTGCTCTCCTATTGGCTGTCGCCTCGCGACGGGCAGGGGCTGGAATACTACAGCATCATCGCCTTGACGGGATTTGGCCGCGTGGAGCTGGTCGGCGTGGCGGAAGCGGGAACCGTTGAAAGATACATAAAGGATTTCAACACGATGTTCACTTCACTGAACATCGGCGACAAGGCAAAATTCAGCCAGGCCTCGGCAGGCGACACCGGGGCATACCTTCGCCAGACCTACAAAAAGGCCCTGGAGCGCGAAAAGGACGGACTCAGCCGCCTGGCAACGGAAACAGCGGCGTGGTCCAGCTCCGCGACAGGCATCACCACCCAGGAGAAAGGGTTTCTCGGCAACACCTATGTCCGGAACGTGAACCGGGCGCTGGAGGCGTGTGCGGGGCTCGTCGAGATCGTGGGCAGACAGGGTGCGAAAGACGCCAGGGCCGAGATGCAGCGTCTGTCGGAACGCCTGGACGAGGCCGCCACATCCCTTGACACGGTGCAGCTGAACATCAAGGAACCCCAGGCCAGAAGCTCCGTGGAGAAAAGCGCGGCACGGGCCAGGAAAATGGCCGCCTTGGGCAGAGAGGCCGCCAAGCTGCCGCTCAACTAGCGTAGCGATTTTGAAAAACATGCACATGTTTTTCAAAATTTATTGCAATGGTTCTCTTGTTTTGCACGCCCAGGCCGTGTGAACGGATTTCGCGGACCTCACACTAGCGCAAATCCACTGCTGCCCTCAGAGCGGCAACCTCTTCTGGAAGAAGAGGCCTGTATTTACCGACGGGCAGTTTCCCGAGCTTGAGTGGCCCCTGGCTTATGCGCACGAGCTTCAAGATGGTGAGCCCCAGGTCGCGGCACATGCGCCTGATCTGGCGGTTCACGCCCTGGATGAGTTCCATTTCCAGAACCGTGCCCCTGGGGTCTTTGCCAACGATCCTGGCCTTCACCGGGGCGAGGCGTTCACCCTCGGCCAGGGTCATGCCGGAGCGCATTTGCGTAAGCGCATTTTCTTGCACCTCGCCGCGAAGCGTCACCCAATAGAGCTTTGGCAAATGCCAGCGCGGGTGCATGAGCCGGTTGGCCAGTTCCCCGTCCGTGGTGAGAATAAGAAGCCCTTCCGAAAAATAGTCCAGCCTGCCCACGGGAAATATCCGCCGCCGCAAGGCCTCCTCGCCCAGAATCTCCAGGACGGTGCGCCTGCCCTCGGGGTCCTTGACCGTGGTGACTGTTTCAACGGGCTTGTTGAGAACGTAATAGAGATCCGTATCGGACGCGGGCGAAGCTATGGGCTTGTTGTCCACGCGGATGTCGTCCTGGCCGGGATGAACTTGAGTTCCGAGATCGGCCGGTTGGCCGTTCACCGTCACCCGGCCGGAACGGATCAGGTCGTCGGCGCCACGGCGCGAGCACACACCGGCCTGGGCCAGGGCCTTGTTCAGGCGCATTCCAGCCGGGCCGGATGACGAAGCAGGAGCAGGGGAGGGGGGAATTGGGCGCATCCAGAGCCCAATAATACGGGATTGAAACCGGCGCCAGCCCTTTTGACCAGGGAATATACAGACTGGCGCCCGTTCAAGGACCAGGCCGCCGCCAAGCCCGGGCGACGACAAAAATACCTTATATATTGATAACTTTGCTGGCCAGCTGCAGGCTGGTGACCACATCCAGCATGTTGGTGGTCTGGCCTACGGCGCGCTTGTCCAACAGTCCGAAGAACTCAAGGCATGTTCCGCACACCAGGATGCTCACCCCCTGAGCTTCCAGGGCGCGCAAGGCCTCGAGGTTCGCATTTCCCGCTGCTGAGAGCTTCACGGCGGCATTGACCATCACCACCCGCCACAATTCCTTACCAAGTTCCGGCAAGGTTTTCAGGAAGTTGCCCATGAGCTTGCCGCCAAGCTCGTCGTCGCCGCGTCCGATGATGTCGGCGGTGAGAAACACCACAATCCGCTGGATTTCGCTTTTGGATGGAACCGGGCATGGAAAGTCCTCGACCGCCGGAGCCTTCTTCTGGCCAGCGTCTGGCCCCCGAGTGGCTGTGATGACCCAGGCTCGGCCGTCCTTAACGCTTCGCGGCTCGTATCCGCTTGAGGTGAGGTAGCGGGTGACGTTTTCCAGCGCGGCCTCGTCGTCCACAAGAACCTTCAGCGTATCCGGGTGGTAGCTTTCAATGCAGTTGCGGCATGCCACCAGGGGTTGGGGGCAGGTCATGCCCAGGCAATCGAGGGTTTGTTCGCTCATTTAATCCATCCTTTTGTCAGGTGATTACCATGGACAGTACCCGATGGGTCAAATAGTATAGCCTGATATGTACGGACGGTCTTCGTGAAGACGGTCGATGAAGCACATGAGAGAGGTTCCCATGCATCTGAGCGCTCCTGTAGCGGCTATTACCAGAAAAATAGGGTTGGCTCTGGGCGATATTCGGGCTGACATGCTTCTAAAAAACGCCCGTCTGGTGAACGTGCTCTCAGGCGACATCCACGACGCGGACATCGCCATAGCCGACGGCATCATCATAGGTTTCGGGGACTATCAGGCCGACAAAATCATTGACTGCCAGGGGCGACACGTATCTCCGGGGCTGATCGACGGGCATATCCACATCGAATCGACCCTGCTCACCCCCTGGGAATTCGCCCGGGCGGCCGCCCCGCACGGCACCTGCGCCGTGGTGTGGGACCCGCACGAGATAGCCAACGTCCTTGGCCGCGAAGGCATCGAGAACATGCTGGAGCTTACCAAGGATTGCCCCTTGAGCTTCTACATCATGGCCTCCAGCTGCGTTCCGGCCACGAACATGGAGACCTCCGGGGCCGAGGTGACTGCCGAGGACGTTGAACGCCTGGTTCTGGAGAACCTGAGCAGGGTGCTCGGTTTGGCGGAACTCATGAACTATCCCGGGGTGCTGGCCAAAGACCCCGCCGTGCTGGCCAAGATAGCTGCCTGTTCCTGCGCGGTTGTGGACGGGCACGCCCCCCAGCTTTCGGGAAAGGCGCTCAACGCCTATATTCTGGCTGGTCCCAGCTCCGACCACGAATGCACGGATCTTGAAGAAGCCATGGAGAAGCTGCGCAAGGGCATGCACCTGTTTATGCGCGAAGGCAGCGACGAAAAGAACCTCAAGGACCTGATCGCCGCGTCCAACCGCTTCAATTCGCAAAATATTTCCCTTGTCTGCGACGACAGGGACCCCTTCGACCTGACCGAACACGGCCATATGGACCAGAACGTGCGCATGGCCGTGGGCCTGGGCATGGAGCCCATCAGGGCCATCCAGATGGCCAGCATCAACACCGCACGCCATTTCGGCATGCGGGGAAGGGGGGCCGTGGCCCCAGGATACCGGGCCGACCTGGTCATCCTGGACGATCTGGACACGTTCGCCGTCTGGAAAGCCTATTTGGCGGGCACGGATGTTTCGGAGATCACTTTCGGGCCGTCAGGCCCGGTTGAGGCAAAAAATACAGTCCATATAAGCTGTTCCGAAGGAAAACTCTCTGCTGCGGACTTTGAAATTGTTAAAGTGAAGGATGAAGTTCGTTGCATCGGCGTGATCCCCGGACAGATAACCACCAAGGCCATGCGCATGCGCCCGGCTTTCAGTAACGGCATGGCCCAGGCGGACCCGGAAAAAGACCTGGTGAAACTGGCCGTGGTGGAGCGCCACGGCAAGAACGGCAACATCGGCCTGGGATTCATGCACGGGCTCGGCCTGGCGCGGGGCGCCCTGGCGGGAACAGTGGCCCACGACTCGCACAACCTCATCGTTGCCGGAGTGTCGGACGAAGACATGGCCCTGGCCGGAAACACCCTGGCCAAGGCCGGGGGAGGCTACTGCATCGCCTGCGATGGAAAGATCCTGGCGCTTCTCGAACTTCCTTTGGCCGGGCTCATGAGCCTCAAGCCCCTGGAAACCGTCGTTGACGAGTATGAACGGCTGAGAGCCGCATTCAAAGCAGTGGCCATTAATCCCGACGTGTACACACATCCGTTCATGGCCATGTCCTTTTCTTCCTTGCCAGTGATCCCGGAGCTGAGACTTACCGACAAGGGACTGGTCGACGTGGGCAAGTTTGAAATCGTCGACCTGTGGCTGTGATTCTCTGATCGCCTGACAGAGAACCAGGCAAATCCCAACAGAATCGATCCTGGCCCGTTTTACGAGGAGAGGGGAAAGCGAGCACCTTTCACAGGGTGCGCCGCGCCCTTTCGAGCCCCTTCGTTATTTATTAAAGTTTACATAATTTACATTATGAGACAATAAATCATACGCTCGGAAGGGGTGCTCTTCAACAATTCCGGACACTTCCACGAACACACCTCCAAAGAACTTTTGGAGTCGGAAGGCCCCTGCTCACGACACGATAAACAAAAACAGCCCCGGAACAGTGACGCGTTCCAGGGCTTCTTCAGTCAAGATACAGAAGTCCCAACCACCAACATGATCTTCACAAAGACCCAGACCCCCTTGGCACGATTCTCCACATTGAGGCTCTGGACGATCAACAACGAACATCCCGCCATGGGCACCGGCGGTTCATCCCGAGACAGAAACGGAGAACTACCCCACAGCCCAAATGCGGCAAAGCACGTTCGTAGTAGTTCCAGGACCTATGTTCGCCACCTAGACTCCTCCCAACCGAGGCAACCGAGACTTCAAAACCACATCCAAAACCACTATTTTATGCCAACCCCCTCTTTTCTCCAAAAACGACCCAGGACACGTCCTGGCCCCGACGGCTAACGAAGAGACATACTTTTGCCCCAGAACGCATCCTGGACTATTTTTGAGCCTTGTTTTCCCCGGCCGATACGGCCGCTGACCGGAACGCAGAAAAATGATACACTGACCGCTTCTCAATGATGGTTCATCTTTATCTGGCGGGATATTTACAACGTTGTCTCTTGAAATTCTTATGAATACGAATATCCCTTTCCAGACAATTAAAGGGTCACTTTACATTTTCTCAGCGAATAATGCAGCGATTCTCATTACTGACGGCAGCAGACAGGTTCTCTAGACGCAGATCATCACAGTTAAACGGCTTACATCCATCACTATTTCAGCCACAATATGGGAATATCAACGTTATAATACTTAATAAGGTAGTCCTTCACTGCCAAGGCCTTGGCAATCATCCGGACATCTTTTCCTTTCATCAAGTTCTCGGAAACAATTTTGTCTTCCATCATCGAATATCCGTGCAATCCAATAAGTTCGAAGCACTGGTTGCGAGCAATTCTTACCGGAAGTCCGCGCCTTAAGTTTTTCTTTAACATCATGAAGTCTGCCTGATACTTGTTTGACTTTCTAATTGTATCAAGAAGCTCATGATATCTGTCTGTTTCAATTTTACCGCTGACTTCTGATAGTTTCTTCTCAATAAAACTTACAATTTTTTCTTCGCTGTCATTGTCATTTTGCATTTTGTTAACAGCTTCACAGGCTTCGTCCCCAATAAGTTCGATAACATCCAACGTGAGAATGTCTGCTATCCGTTTTGAGAGCGGCCTTTCCATGAACCTTCTCCTCAATCTCTGCATGTCTCACGGGGAATACGGAAAAAACCACGCCAAGTTTACACGGCTGACAGGCTGTTACCCAGAGCAAAAAGGCAATTTATCCGTTAAATACTACGAAAAGGACGCCGTGGGAATGCTGTTTTACTCCAACACACGCCCCTGCGGCCTCACACCCTGCAGAACCGGCTGCCGCCCTGCTCCGGGACGGAGTAGGGCCACAAGGTGTTTTCGATTCTTTGCCTCGCGCGCAACGTGGTTGCCCTCCCCTTTCCAAAAAGGGGCAGGAAACCGAAATGATCTGTTGAACGGCTGACTCAAAAAAAAGCCGCCCGACAACCATGTTGGGCGGCTTGCAGAAATCGCTTCAAACGTGCTCAACTCTTCTGAACCTTGCCCCAGTCCTTGAGAAACGTCTCAAGCCCGGCGTCCGTCAAAGGATGCTTGATAAGGTCCTTGATCACGGCAAAAGGCACGGTGACAACGTCCGCTCCCATGAGGGCCGCTCGGACGATGTGAGTCGGGTTCCTTATGCTGGCCACCAGCACCTGGGTTTCGACATCGTAGTTGTTGAAGATGGTGACGATCTCCTCCACCATGGCCATGCCGTCTCCGCCGATGGCGTCGATGCGGCCCACGAAGGGGCTCACGTACGTGGCGCCGGCCTTGGCGGCCATAAGGGCCTGCAAAGGCTGGAAGATGAGGGTGACGTTCACCGGGATCTTCTGGGCCTTGAGCTGGCGTACGGCCTTCATGCCTTCGAGCAGCATGGGGATCTTCACCACCACGTTGGGCCCGAACTTGATGAGCTCCTTGGCCTCGGCCAGCATTTCCTGGGCCGTGGTGCCGACCACCTCCAGGCTCACCGGGCCGTCGACCTCTTTGCAGATGGCCTCGGCCAGCTTGTGCCAGTCGCCCTTTTCCTTGGCGAAAAGACTCGGGTTGGTGGTCACGCCGTCGAGCATGCCCATGTCTTTTGTTGCTTTGATTTCGTCTAGGCTGGCGCTGTCCAGGAAGAATTTCATGGGTTACCCCTCTTTGGTTTTCGCGGACTCGATCTGGGCGAGGTATTTGTCCCGGCATTCGTAACTGCAGAAATGCACAACCTTGCCGCCCTCATTCGCTCTGACCGAGTTGTCCAGGGCCACGTAGGACCCGCAAACAGGGTCCTTGACCATCTCGCCCTTGGCAATCAGTGTTTCTTCTTCTTTCTTGGCCTCTTGCTTGCGGCGCAACATGTCGCCGGCGAACATCTTCCAGAGAACGAATGCCGCGACAGCGAATAATACGAATTTCCACATGATACGGGCGATCCTTTTCTAAAGTTCAAAATATCATAGTTCCAGAGGCACTAAAAGACAAACCTGCGACAATTTTCGCATCGACCTGTTCCGGGGCGATCTCGGCCAGGGGCAGAACCACGAAAGCGCGCTCGAACATTCGCGGGTGCGGCAAGGTCAGCCGGGGGGTGCTGCGCGTTTCGTTGCCGAAAGTCAGAAGATCGATGTCGATCATCCGGGGCCCCCACCGCCTTTCCATCAGGCGGTTTCGGCCGAGTTCGGATTCGAGGGCCATGAGGGCCTCGAACAGCGATTCGGCGGTTATCCCGGGCGGGCAATCCAAACGAACCACCATGTTGGCGTACCACGGTCCGGCCTCTTGTTTCACGCCGCCATCCGGGGCAACGGCCCTATCATCAACGCACAATTCGCGCAGGCACTCGGGCCGGGGCGGCTCCATTGCTTGCAGCTCATGCGGGGCCGTCAGCCAGATACGCGAGCGGGCCGCCAGGCGCACGCCGGGAAGAATCCCGTCCATGCGCCCGGCGGCCCGGGAAAGCGTGGCCGCCGGTTCGCCCAGGTTCGACCCCAGGGCGACGAATGCGGCTGTGTTCGTCATCTCTTGCTATCGCTCTCGGCTGGGGAAGCCTTAAGCCAGCGCGCACGTCACGCGGTGCGCCCTCCCCTGCCCTCATTTGCGCGGCTGGAACAATGCCCGCCGGATGCGGGCATTGCCAGAACTACATCTTTGCCAGGCGCGACAGAGCTTCCTCTATCTTCTCCTTGGTCACGGTCATGGCGATGCGGAAATAGCCTTCGCCAGCCTCAGGGAAACCGAAGCCGTTGCCCGGGGTGAGCACCACGCCGGTCTCCTGGAGCACCTTGGTCACGAAGCCCTTGGAGTCCTGGCCCCCCGGGACCTTGCACCAGAAGTAGAAGGTGGCCTCGGGCAGGCGGAACTCGATGCCCATCTTCTTAAGCCCCGCGGCCAGAACGTCGCGGCGCTCCTTGTAGATGGCGCGGAACTTTTCGGCATACGGGTCGCCCTTTTCCAAAGCGGCGATGCCCGCTTCCTGCACGGCCTGGAAGATGCCCGAATCCACGTTTTCCTTGATCTTTCCGAGCCCCTTCACCAGGGATTCGTTGCCAACGGCCATGCCGATGCGCCAGCCGGTCATGTTGTAGGTCTTGGAAAGCGAATGGAACTCGATGGCCACGTCCTTGGCCCCGGGGATCTCGAACACGGAGATGGGCTTGGCGGCCTCGTTGTAGTACATCTCGGTGTAGGCGGCGTCGGCCACGAGAATGGTGTTGCTGTCCCGGCACTTCTTCACCAGCTTCTCGTAGAAGCTCTTGGGCGCGCAGGCCGAGGTGGGGTTGTTGGGGAAGTTGGTGAAGATCATCTTGGCCTTGGCCCACTCCGCCTCGGTCACGCTGTCCAAGTCAGGCAGGAAGTTGTTGGCATCGGTCATGGGCAAAAACTTGGTGGTGCCGCCAGCGAAGCCTGTGGCCACGTTGTACACCGGGTAGTTGGGCGTGCACACCAGCACCAGGTCGCCGGGGTTCACATAGGCCAGCGGGAAGTGCGCGATGCCTTCCTTGGAACCGATGAGGCTCACCACCTCGTTGTCCGGGTCAAGCTCCACGCCGAAGCGCCCCTTGTACCAGGTGGCCACGGCCGAGCGGAAGGTGCGCAGGCCCACATAGGAAGGGTACTGGTGGTTCTCGGGCTTCTTGGCGGAAGCGTACAGGGCGTCGATGATGAAATCCGGGGTGGGGATGTCCGGATCGCCGATGCCCAGGCTTATGATGTCCACGCCGCGGGCCTTGACCTCGTTTTTCACGCGGTCGATCTCGGCGAACAGGTAGGGGGGCAGCGCGGCCAGACGATCGGCCATCTTGAACTGAGGCATGGGAAGCTCCTTGGGGCGATTGCGCGCGGGCGCAAGAAATGGAATAAGCAAGCCCCGAGGTCATAAAAAGAGGCGGATGGACGTGTCAATAAAAACCAAGCAATTGCGCGAAGCCCCCCACCCCTGGGTGGACGCCTGGCTGGAGCACCTTTTGGTTGTCAAAGGGCTCTCGGAGAACAGCCTGGCCGCCTACGCGCAGGATTTGCTGCACTTCCAGCTGTTTCTGGAGGAAAGATCCTCCACTGTGGAAGATGTGACCGACCAGATCATTTTTCTCTACCTCATGTTTTTGCGCCAGAAGGGGCTGACCAGCCGGTCCCTGGCCAGGCACCTCTCCAGCATGCGCGGTTTTTTCACCCATGCGGTGGAGGAAGGCTGGCTTGATGCAAGCCCGGCGGAACTCATCGAGGCCCCGAAGCTGCCGCGCAGGCTCCCGGACGTGCTTTCGCGCCAGGAGATGGAAGGGCTTCTTTCACGCCCGGACATGGAAACCAGCCTGGGCTTTCGCGACAGGGCCATGCTCGAGCTTCTCTATGCGGCGGGCCTTCGCGTAACCGAGCTCATCACCCTCACCCCCCTGGACTTCGACGCCCAGGCGGGGATTCTGCGGGTGTTCGGCAAGGGCGACAAGGAGCGCCTGGTGCCCATCCACTCCATGGCCCAGGACCTTCTCTCCCGCTATGTCCAGAGCATCCGCCCGGCGTTCAGGCCTGCCAAGGATTTTCTCTTTCTCAACAGGTCAGGCAAGGGGCTCACCCGCCAGGGCGTGTGGAAGCTCATCAAGCGCTACGCGCTGGAGGCCGGAATCGCCAAGGACATCTCACCCCACAGCCTGCGCCATTCCTTCGCCACCCACCTGCTCGAAGGCGGGGCCGACCTGCGCACGGTACAGCTGCTTCTGGGCCATGCGGACATAGCGGCCACGGAAATATACACCCACGTTCAGGCCGACCGTTTAACCAGCGTGCACCGCGCCCACCACCCGCGTTCGCGTTCCACAAGGAAGGATTCATGATCTCCAAGCCTCACAAGGGCTTGCCCGCTCCCACTGTCATCACCGCGCACATCAACGCGGATTTCGACGCCCTGGCCGCCATGATAGCCGCCAGCAAGCTCTACCCTGGGGCCACGCTCATCTTTCCCGGCAGCCAGGAGAAGAACATCCGCAATTTCTTCATCCAAAGCGCCACCTATCTGTTCAACTTCAAGACCTACAAGGACATCGACCCGGAAACGGTCAAGACCCTGGTCCTGGTGGACACCCGGCAACGCTCCCGAGTGCCCCACGTGGACCCGATCCTGGACAAGCCGGAACTGGCCGTCCATGTCTACGACCACCACCCGGACACCGAGGAGGACCTGCCAAGCGAGGTGACCGTGGTGAAGCCCTGGGGCTCCACCACCACCATCCTCACCCACATGATCATGGAGCGTAAACTCACGCTCACCCCGGACGAGGCCACCTTCCTGGCGCTGGGCATCTACGAGGACACCGGTTCCTTCACCTTCACCTCCACCACGGAGGAGGATTTCACCGCCGCGGCCTGGCTCAAAGGCCAGGGCATGGACATGCCCACCCTGTCCGAACTGCTCACCAGAGAACTATCGGCCGAGCAGATAACCATCATGAGCTCGCTCATAGAATCATCCACCACCTACGACATCAACGGGGTGGAGATCGTGGTGGCCGAAGTGACCCTGGACAACTACGTGGGCGATTTCGCCCTGCTGGCCCACAAGCTCATGGACATGGAGAACATCCGGGTGCTCTTCGCCCTGGCCCTCATGAAGGACCGGGTGCATCTGGTGGCCCGCTCCCGCACCACGGACGTGGACGTCGGCCGCATCTGCTCCGCCCTGGGCGGAGGCGGACACACCTACGCCGCCTCGGCATCTATTAAGGAAAAGACCCTCACCCAGGCCAAGGAGGAGCTCTTTGGCCTGCTCTACTCCCAGGTGAACCCGCAGATTCTGGCCGAGAGCCTCATGAGCAAGCCCGCCGTGCTCATCGAAGACGACAAGCCCCTCTCGCAGGCCCAGGAGATCATGGCCCGCTTCGGGCTCAAGGCCATCCCGGTGGTGAGTTCCGAGAACAGGCGCTGCCTGGGCATCCTGGAGCACGACATCGTGGACAAGGCCATCAAGCACGGCCTGGCCACCTCCGACGCCAGCGACTACATGATGCAGGGCGCCCAGACCGTGTCGCCCAAGGCCGACCTTTTTCACATCATGGAGATCATCCTGGGGCAGCGCCAGCGCCAGGTACCCGTGGTGGAAAACGACGAGGTGGTGGGCGTGGTCACGCGTACGGACCTCATCAACACCCTGGTGCGCGAGCCGGCCCGCATTCCCGAGAGCGTCGGCGCGGAGCGCAAATCCGAGCGCAGCGTGGCCGGACACCTGCGGGACAGACTGCCCGCCCCGCTCTACGAACTGCTCAAGCGGGCCGGGACCATGGCCTGGTCCATGGGCTACGAAGCCTACGTGGTGGGCGGTTTCGTGCGCGACCTTATCCTGGGACGCCCCAACCTGGACCTGGACCTGGTGGTGGAGGGAGACGGCATCCTCTTTGCCGAGGCCTTGGCCCGGGAGCTTGGCGGCAGGGTGAAGTCCCACCGCAAGTTCAAGACGGCCGTGGTCATCATGGAGAACGGCACCCGCGTGGACGTGGCCACCGCGCGCCTGGAGTACTACGAGTACCCGGCCGCCCTGCCCACGGTGGAACTCTCCTCGATAAAAATGGACCTCTACCGGCGCGATTTCACCATCAACGCCCTGGCCGTGCATCTGTCCCCCGGCAGCTTCGGCAAGCTCGTGGATTTCTTCGGCGCCCAGAGGGACTTGAAGGAGCGCGTGATCCGGGTGCTGCACTCCCTCTCCTTCGTGGAAGACCCAACCCGCATCCTGCGCGCCATCCGCTTCGAACAGCGTTTCAATTTCAAAATCGGCGCCCAGACCGAGCGCCTCATACGAAACGCCATCACCAACCAGTTCGTGCACAAGCTGTCCGGGTCGCGGGTTTTCCACGAAATTCGCCACATTTTCGAGGACGACACCCCCCTGGCCTGCATCCGGCGCATGGACGATTTCGGTCTTCTGGCGGCGATACACCCCCTTCTGGCCCTGGACGACCGCAAGAAGGAGGTTCTCGCCGAAGCGGACCGGGTTATCAGCTGGTACCGCCTGCTCTACGTCAAACCCCAGCCTGAAATCTGGCGGATTTACTTTTTGGGGCTGTGCGCCGGAATGGCCGACGACGAGGTGCAAAGCGTCACCAAACGCATGGGATTCTCCAAGCATCACGAGGAGATGTTCCTGCACCTGCGCCATTGCATCCGGGACACCGCGCAGTCGATCTACGAGTGGGAATACCGCAAGGGCCTCTACAGCGAGCTGTACTCCATGCTCAAGGACCTTCCGCTGGAGGGCATTCTGTATCTCATGGCCAGGCACCCCAAGGAGACCGTGCAGCGCTCGATCTCGCTCTATCTGACAACGCTTCGGAACCAGCAGATCGAGGTGAGCGGCGACGACCTTCTGGCCATGGGCATCCCTCCGGGCCCCCGCTACAGCGAGATCCTGCGTTCGGTGACAGCCGCCATGCTCGACGGCAAGGCAACCTGCCGGGCCGACCAGCTGGATCTGGCCAAGCGCCTCTCCGATGGATTCATGGGCCTGGAGTGGATGCCGGCACCGGCGAAATGACGCCGTCTGCTAGCGCTTTTTCAGAAAAAGAATCGGGCTCAGGCCAGCCAGCATGACCACGCCGATGTAGAGGAAGGCCTCCGAATAGTGCCCGGTGTGGGCTTTCATCCATCCCATCAGGTAGGGCCCGGCAAACCCGCCCACGTTGCCGAGCGAATTGATGAGCGCGATTCCGGCCGCGGCCGCGGTGCCCGTAAGGTAGCAGGTGGCCAGCCCCCAGAACGGCCCAAGCACTCCCCAGATGCCCATGGCGGCCAGGCTCGCTCCCGTGAGGATTCCCAAAAGTCCGGACGAAACCGAGAGCACCAGCATACCGGCCATGCACAACGCCATGGACCCTATGATATGCCAGCGCCGCTCCGCGAACTTGTCGGAGCTTATACCTATCACCACCATGCCGGCTGCCGCGAAGAAGTAGGCGATCATCACGTAGAACCCCACGGACAGGGCGCTTCCTCCCGTGACGCCGGACACGATCTGCGGCAGCCACATGACCAGGCCGTACATGGCCAGCACCGAGCAGAAATACACGAATCCAAAAGCCCAGACCTTGGGGCTCACAAGTCCCTGGCGCAGCCCTGAAAGATGGCTCCCGGCCACAAGGCTATTCTCACGGTCGAGCTGATCGCTCAAGGCGCTTTTTTCCTCGGGAGTAAGCCAGTGGGTATCATTCGGCCCGTTCGGGAGCCGAAAGAAGACGAACACGCCAAGCACCACGGCGGGCAGGCCTTCCAGAAGGAACAGCCACTGCCAGCCCGCATGGTTAAACGCGCCGTGCATCTGCATGATCCAGCCGGACACGGGGCTGCCGATAAGCCCCGCGATGGGCGTGGCTGTCATGAAAAGAGCCACTGCGCGCGCCCGAAAGGTCTGGGGAAACCAGTATGTAAGGTAGAGGATGATGCCGGGAAAGAACCCCGCCTCGGCCACGCCCAGCAGGAATCGAAGCCCCGCAAAGCTCCACTGCCCCTGGGCGTAGGCCAGGGCCATGGTCAATAGCCCCCAGCTGACCATGATGCGGGCTATCCAGCGCCTGGGGCCGACCTTATAAAGAATGAGGTTGCTGGGCACCTCGAAAAGCACGTAGCCCAGGAAGAATATCCCGGCCCCCAGTCCGTAGGCGGTCTGGTCCAGGCCCAGGTCCTTGTTCATGCCCAAGGCCGCGAAACTCACGTTGATGCGGTCCAGGTAGGCCACTATATAAAGGACGAAGAGAAAAGGCAGGAGACGCCAGGAGGCCTTGCGCACGGCGCTGTCGAGATGGGATTGGTTCATTCTTCCACACTCCTGGGCGGCGAAGGCGATACTGTGGGTGGTGAGCCTCCTGCGGCCAAAGGGCTACCCTCTTTGGAACCCTGTTTCAAGGGTGGAAAGCTCATTCTTCAAGCCGCTTGCACCACACTCCGATACTCGACAAACTACCCTTCATAATCTATAGGCGCGCCATCGACGCATTCCGGAGCCCTCATGCCCTGCCCACAGCTCACATACCAGCGTCCCGAGGATTTCGCCCCCCTGCACGTCAAGCTCAAAGGCCGCGAGAATCCCGACCTGGCTGTTGAAGCGCGCGTTCGCGACATTCTGGCCAACGTCTCGGCCAAAGGCGACGAAGCCCTGGTCGAATACACCAGACGGTTCGACTGCCCGGACTTCACCCTGTCCATGCTGCGGGTGTCGGCTGATGAAATCGCTCAGGCGCGAAACCAAGTCCCGGCCGGGGACATGGACATCATCGAGGAAGCGGCCGCGAACATCCGCCGGTTCCACGAATCCCAGAAGGAAAAATCCTGGTGGACCACCCGAGAGGACGGCACCATCCTCGGCCAGCTGGTCCGCCCGGTCGATTCCGCCGGTCTTTACGTGCCCGGCGGCCAGGGCGGCGAAACCCCGCTTATCTCCTCGCTTCTCATGAACGCCATTCCGGCCCAGGTGGCCGGGGTGGAGCGGATCGTGGCCGTGTCGCCCCCGCGCAAGGACGGCTCGCTCAATCCGTACATACTCGCCGCTGCCTCGCTTTTAGGCATCGACGAGATCTACCGGGCCGGAAGCGCCTGGGCCATCGCGGCCATGGCCTACGGCACGGCCACCCTGGCCCCGGTGGACGTCCTGGCCGGGCCAGGCAACATCTACGTCACCACCGCCAAAAGGCTTTTGGTCGGCCAGGTGGGCATAGACATGATCGCCGGGCCCTCCGAAATCGTCATCCTGGCCGACCAGACCGCGCCTGCCGCCTGGCTGGCCGCTGACATGCTCTCCCAGGCCGAGCACGACCCGTTCGCCGCCGCCATTCTGGTTACGGACAGCCCGGAGCTTGGTCAGGCAGTTCTTGGAGAGCTTAAGACACAGCTCGACCGCCTGCCCCGCAGCGAAATCGCCCGCAAGGCCCTGGCCGATTGGGGCGCGGTGATCACCGTTCCCGGCATCAAGGAAGGCATAGAGGTGGTGAACAGGCTGGCACCGGAGCACCTGGAGCTGGCCGTTGCCGACGCCTGGAGCATTCTGGGAGACATCCGCCACGCCGGAGCCATCTTTCTGGGCGCCGGTTGCCCGGAACCGGTGGGCGACTACTTCGCGGGCCCCAACCACGTGCTTCCCACCATGGGCAACGCCAGGTTCTCTTCGGCCCTCTCGGTGGAGACCTTCACCAAGAAATCGAGCCTCATCGCAGCGCCTCCCGCCTACGCACGCAGGCACGGGGCCAAGATAGCGCGGCTGGCGCGGCTGGAGGGCCTGGAGGCCCACGCCCGCTCAGTCGAATGCCGCAACGAATAATTTTGGAGGATTACGTCCATGCAAGTGATCACCAATACGGACATCACCCAGTATCCGCTCCTTTCGCGCGGCAAGGTGCGCGACATCTATCAGGTGGCCGACGACGTCCTGCTCATCGTCACCACGGACCGCATCTCCGCCTTCGACGTGATCTTGCCGGACCCCGTGCCCTACAAGGGAGTTATCTTAAATAAAATCACCATCTTCTGGATGGAGAAATTCAAGAATCTGGTGAAGAACCACCTCCTGGCCACCGAGCCAGCCGATTTCCCTGCGCCCTTGAAGGCGCACGCGGACATGCTCGATGGCCGGGCCGTGCTGGTACGCAAGGCCAAGCCCCTGCCCATTGAATGCATTGTGCGCGGCTACATCACGGGCTCCGGCTGGAAGGACTACAAGGCCACCGGGAAAGTCTGCGGCCATGCCCTGCCCGCGAACCTGCGCGAGTCCGACAAGCTGGAGAAACCCCTCTTCACCCCGTCCACCAAGGCCGAGCTTGGAAGCCACGACGAGAACATCACCCTGGACGCGGCAAAGGCCCTGGTCGGCCAGACCGTTTTCGACAAGGTGCAGGACACGGCGATTTCCATCTACTCCCAGGCTCGCGACTATGCTGGCGGCAAAGGGATTCTTATCGCCGACACCAAGTTCGAATTCGGCATGATCGGCGATGAGCTGATTCTTATCGACGAAGTGCTCACCCCGGATTCCTCCCGCTTCTGGCCCGCCTCGGGCTACCAGCCGGGAAAGGGCCAGCCCAGCTACGACAAGCAGTACGTGCGCGACTGGCTCGAATCCATCGGATTCAACAAAAAACCGCCCGCGCCCAATATCCCCGCTGATGTCGCCTCCCAGACCCAGAAGAAATACATGGAGGCATACCAGTCACTTACCGGTGAGGTCCTGAGCTTTTAATGAGCCGATAATCACGAGCTGGAACCGAGCCGTTGGCTTCGCCACGTTGACGCGGCTCGGGGGATGGCTTATTTTGGCTAAATTTCCAGTCGCGTTTGACAGTTTTTTCATAACCTTGGGGGATAGGAATACTCATGGAGACCCTTCGCACTTTGCCTGGCGATGATGTCCGCCAGATCATGTGGCGTTTCGCCGACCGTTACGACATCCAGATGGCCTTGCAATCCGCCCGCTCCCTGGCCCGCACCCTGGTGGCCCGTTTGGTGGCCGAAGGCGCCCGCCACACCCACGAGTGGACCGACCACAAGGCCCAGCTCCTTGAGGCTTTCGATTCCTCCGGCCTGACAGCCCTTTTCATGGACCCCCACCAGGGCGGCTTCATCGAGGGCCCCAAGAACCTGGCCCTAGCCCTGGTCGCTTTCGAGCTCTCCTGGGTGGACGCGGGCGCGGCCACCTGTTCCCTGGCCACCAACCTGGCCCTGGCCCCCATACACGAGCGCGGCACGCCTGAGCAGCGCGACTACTACATGAGCCTCTGCGTTCCGCCTCAGCCCGGCGATGACCGCAAGATCTACCGGGGGGCCTTCGCCCTTACCGAGCCCCTGCCCTACGTCGGCGTTGAGACCAACACCCTGGTGGGCAAGATCCGCATCGCCGAGTGGGAAGAAGGCAAGGAACCCATCATCCAGGTGGACAAGCGCGGCCGCTTCATCACCGGCATGGACTTCGCCAATTTCGCCACCTGCGCCGTGGACACCGACGACCCGCGCATCAAATCTTCGTGCATCATCATCGTGGAAGACACGGACGAAGGCCTCTTCGACCGCGGCGCGCCCACCCTCAAGATGGTGCACCAACTCTCCTCCACCCGCGACCCGGTTTTCAACCTGAAGGTCCCGGCCAGCCGCATCGTGGGCGGCTACACGGTGAAAGACGGGGTCATCGTCCCCAACTACACCCACTCCGAGATCATCGGCGCGGTGTTCCACCGCACCCGCGTTCCCGTGGCGCTCATGAGCACCGCCAAGCTCCTCTCGGCCGTGGAACCCGTTATCCGCTACCAGAGGCAGCGTTTCCGTGGCGGCGACGCCGTGCCCGGCACCCCCAAGTACGACCTGGGCATCCAGCAGAAACCCGACGCCGTGCTGCGCCTGGCCGAAATCTGGGCCATGGGCGAGGCCGGCGCCTCGCTCGGGTTCGAGACCGCCAGGCTCTTCGACCAGCTCGATCCCTCGGAAAAGGAGAAGGACCGCATCTTCGCCGAACAGGGCATCGTGGGACCCAAATCCCAGATTTCGGCCCAGAGAAAGTTCGAGAAGATGGCCATCGAATTGCTGAACCTGGAGGCCATGCCCGAATCCGAGCGCGACGCAGCCCGTTTCGAGGAACTCAGCAACAACCCGCTGGTTCGCTACGTGGTGCTCGAATCCCTGGCCAACATCCTCTGCCCGGGCTGCAAGCTCTGGAACACCGGCCAGGCCGCCAACCAGATGCGCGAAGCCATCGCCCTCATGGGCGGCTACGGCATCACCGAAGACTGCCCGGGATTCCTCTTCTACAAGTGGACCGACACCCAGCTCGAAGCCACCTACGAGGGACCCGAGGCCGTGCAGCGCCGTCATCTCTCCCTCACCATGACCAACGAGGTCTTCCTGGCCAAGCTGCGCATCTGGATCAACCAGTTCACCAAGCTGGGCCAGGCCAAACCCGAAACCGGGGCGGCCATCGTGGCCAAGGCCATGGAAATGTGGCTTTGGACCCTGGAGTTCCTGCACCGCTGCAAGGATCCCTCTGGCGCGCGCCTCTACCATAACCGCCGCCAGAACGTGTGCTTCCCCATGGCCGACGCCCTGTGCTGGGTGATGGCCTCGCGCTGCCAGGTGTCCGACGTCATGGAGCTGGCTGAAAAAGGACCCGAAAACCCCATCGTGGCTGAGGGCCTCGAAGGCACCCTGGGCTTCTTCTCGGATCTGGCCGTTGTCCAGGCAGCCAAGGCCGCCGGGGAATGCGCCAAGGTCTGCGCCAACATGGTGTACGGCTTCGGCCCCCAGGACGAGGCGGAATTTGACGCCTTCGACGCCCTGCGCTCCCAGCTCGACAGGACGCTCAGCGGCGCGGCCCTGGCCAAGGACAGGGCGGGCCACGCCTTGACCCAGGTCATGATTCCCGAAGCCCTGGACTATCCGCTGTAATTAAGAACTGAAGGATTTGTTTCCATAGGCTGCCGGAGGGGAAGCCTCCGGCGGCCAAAGGGCTATGCCCTTTGGAATCCCTTTCCGGCGAACGTGTGAGGTAGGCATATGTCCGATATTGAACGCCAGAGCATGGACGTGGACATCGTCTGCGTCGGGTTCGGCCCCGCCATGGGCGGATTTCTGACCACACTGACCCGGGGACTCACCGCCGAAGACGGAACGCCGGTGTCCGAAAGCACGGTCATGCCCGGCATGCCCCCCCAGATAATCTGCTACGAACGCGCCGACGACATCGGCGCCGGGGTTTCCGGCGTGGTCTCCAAGGCGCGCGGCATCAGGGAATCTTTCCCCGATTTCGAGCCCTCGCAGATGCCCATGTGCGCTGAAGTGACCCACGAAAAGGTCGCCTATCTCCTCGATCCCCACGGGGCGAGCCGCCGCCAGGACCTCTTGGATTTCAAGGACAACATGATCCGCACCTTCGGCAAGTACCTGCCCTTCTGCAAGGACGAGGCGGTGGAGCTGCCGTACATCCCGCCGTTTTTGCAAAAGGAGCCGGGGCTGGTGTTCTCCATCGGCCAGTTCAACCAGTGGGTGGGCTCCCAGGTGATGGGGTCCGGCATGGCCCAGATATGGCCAGGAATGCCCGTTTCCAAGGTGCTCATCGAGGACGGCAAGGTTGTGGGCGTGCGCCTGGTCGACCAGGGCGTTGATAAAAAAGGCGAACCGGACGCCGGATTCATGCCCGGCATGGACATCCGCTCTTCCCTCACGGTCATAGGCGACGGTCCGGTTGGCCCTGTGGGCCGTGACCTGGACGACGCCATGGGCATGCCCCACGGGCACCATCGCCGCGACTGGGCCCTGGGCATGAAGATGGTGGTGGACCTGCCGGAGCGCTGCGAGCTGCCCGAAGGGTTCGTTCTGCACACCTTCGGCTACCCCGAACCGGACATCTTCGGATTTCTCTACGTGCTGCCGGACAGGGTGGCCTCGCTCGGAATCTTCGTGCCCTCCTGGCTCGATATACCGGTGCGCACCGCCTACCGCTACATGCAGCACTGGATCACCCATCCCTATTTGTGGAAACACTTGAAGGGCGCCAAGATGCGCTCCTGGGGCGCCAAATCCCTCCTGGAATCGGGACGGCGCGGCGAGCCCTGGCTGGTTGGCGACGGCTACGCCCGCATAGGCGAAGGCTCCGGCACCACCAACGTGCTCACCGGCTCGGGCGTGGACGAGGCCTGGACCTCGGGAACGCTCCTGGCCGAGGGCGTGCTGGAGCTTTTAAAAGACGGCAAGCCCTTCACCCGCCAGAACCTGCGCAAAGTCTACGTGGAGCGCCGCAGGGCGTCCCGGCTCGAAGTTGAGGCCAAGATCGCGGAAAAATCCCGGGACGGCTTCGGCAAAGGGTTCATCCAGGGGCTTTTGGGCATGGCCCTCACCGGTTTCACCGACGGCAAGTTCAACATGCCCGGCGACCATCGCCGCCCGCACGAGCGGGTGCCGTCGGTCGAAGAAACGTATTCCCCGCAGATTCCCGCACACGAGCTCAAGGCCATGCGCGAAGAGTGCACGGCCAAGGGCGAGGCCCTGCACGACGCCATCATGGACCGGGTGGGCTGGCCGAAAATCGAATACGACGGGGAACTGCTGGTCTCGCATCAGGACGCCCTGCTCATCGGCGGCAAGGTCCAGGCGCCCTTCGGCTATGCCGATCATGTCGTTTTTGCCGACCACGACACCTGCCGCGGCTGCGCCGAGAAGATCTGCATCGACATGTGTTCGGGCCAGGCCATCACCACCAATCCCGAAGACGGCGTGCCGCTCTTTGACCGGGAGAAGTGCGTGCACTGCGGGGCCTGCCTGTGGAACTGCTCCAAGCCGCACCCCAAGGACCCGGAAAAGACCAACGTGGAGTTCCGGGCCGGAGCGGGCGGATTGCATTCGGCTGAAAATTAGGCTTAGTTTAGGCCTCCGGCGGCCAGAGAGGGCGCTGCCCTCTCTGGGCTCACCCGCCAAGGGGCTTCGCCCTCTGGACACCATATAGCTTCGCGTTCATGAACGCGAAGCCCATTAAAAGTTTTTGAAGGAGAGCCCAGAGAGGATAACTTTTTTCAAAAAGTTTCCTCTCTGGCCGCCGGAGGCTCTTCGACCTTAAAGGAGACCATATGAGCGCAGTGTACCACATAGTTGTTTGCGGCGGCATAGTGCCGGATCCGCTCCAGACCCTGGAGCCGGTGAAGGGCCCCGCCGGTTGGGGTTTGAAAAACGAGCTGATGCTCCCGGCCATCCTGGACCCCTGGGCCGGCCACGCCCTGTTCGAGGCCGCCAACCTGGCCAAGAACGCCCCGGGCAGCAAGGTCTGGCTGGTGAGCATGGGCCCCAAGGCCAAGCTGCAGCAGGTGATGATGACCATCGCCCAGAAGGTCCCCTTCGAGCTGGTGGTCCTGGACGGCCCTGCCGGAGGCTTCGTGGAGGTTGCCACAGTGGGTGCCGCCCTGGCCGAAGCCATCGACGCCATCCCCGGCCTTGATAAATCGAAACTCCTGGTTTTCGGCGGCTGGCAGTCGGCTTCACGCGGCGCCGGAGCCACAATGCAGATCGTTGGCGAGAAGCTGGGCATTTTCGACCAGTTCCAGGGCGTGGACAAGTTCGAGCCCCAGGCGGACGGCTCCATCCGCGTGCTTGAGCGCATCGAAGGCGGCAGCTACCAGGAATCCGTGGTTGCCGGACCTCCGGCCGTGGTCGGCTGGGCCACCGGCGAACTGCCCGAGCCGCCCAACAACCCCCAGGTCGGCATGCAGAACATGCGTCTGGTCATGCCCGCCCTGCAGAAGGCCAAGCCCGTGAAAATCGAAGGCGGTCCCGAGTACGTCGGCGTCCAGATCCCCAGCCAGAAGCGCGAAACCCGGATCGTCAAGGACACCCCGGTCGAGACCATCGCCAAAGAGATCATCGACTGGCTGAACGCCTAGCGTCTCGCCAATACTTGGGATTCCAAAGGGTCTAAGACCCTTTGGCCGCCGGAGGCCATAACCCAACGGCAATACCCTCAGCGACAACACTGGCAACCTCGGGAAACATCTCCCGGCAGCCGGAGGAACATATGGACAAGATTCTTTTCGTAGCCCAGACCGAAAGCGACGGGACCCTGAGCAAGGCTTCCCTGGAAGCCCTCACCGCCGCCAAGACCCTGGCCGAGCAGCTGAAGGCCGGATTCTGTGTGGGTATAGTTGGCGCGGACATTCAGGCCGCTGCCGACGCTGTGGCCGCATGCGGCGCAGAGGCCTTTTACGGCGTGTCCGGCGCGGAGTTCGCCCAGGCGCGCTACGCCACCGACGCTGCCGCCATCGAAGCCCTGTTCAAGGCCTCCGGGGCCACCATGGCCATCGGCGCGGCCACCTCGCGCATGAGCCGGGTGCTGCCCGGCGCGGCCGCACGCTTGGGCGGCGCCTCCGACACCAACGTCACCGCCATCGCGGTGGAGGGCGGCAAGCCCACCCTCACCCGCTGGTACTATCGCCAGCGCATGTACGCCGAACTGACCCGTCAGGAGCGCCCCTGGCTCGTGAGCGTTTCCACCGGGTGCTTTGCGCCCTACTCCGGAGCCGCTGGCAAGGCTTCCGTCACTGCCGTAACCGCTGCGCTTCCCGCTGGCGGCGTGCGCACCCAGGTGACCTCCGTTATCTCCCCCTCCGCCGAGGAGCAGACCATCCGCCCCGACGCCGCTCTGCTCTTCGTGGCCGGCGCTGGCTGGACCAAGAAGCAGGCGGACGGCCAGACCCACCTGACCGACGCGGAAGAGCTGATCCTGGGATTCCTGAACAGGGCCCAGGCCTCGCTCGGCACCTCCAAGTCCCTGGTTGACCTCTCCGGGGAAGGCCAGCAGGTGATGTCGTTCTTGACCCACATGCATCAGGTCGGCCAGACCGGGGCCACTCCCCGCCACGCCAAGGGCCTGGCCACGTGCTGCCACGGCGAGGAACCCCACACCGTGGGCTGGCGCTTCATCGGCGAACGCCGCGCCGTGAACCTGGACGCCAGCTGCGGCTGGGCCCAGGGCAAGGCGGACGTGCTCTACGTGGCCGACGCCTTCGAGGTGATGCGCAAGGTCATTGCGCTTCTGCCGTAGCGCGCATTCGCCGTTTTGAATCGCACGCCAGCTTTCGCGTGCGACAGACGATACTTAGCCCCCGGACGTTCTCGGCCGGGGGCTTTTTTGTTCCCAGATCATTCGCGTTCTTCACCCTGCAAAGTGACACGAGAAGACATAAAGCCGCTTCTCGCCAGCAAAGACGGCTGGACTCTGCTGACTGACGGCTTCGACACGTGTTCGATACGATCTGACTCTTCCCGTGCCGGCCTGACATTTTGTCCATTTCACAATTTACCGAACACATACACCGTACAAGTAAAAAATAATAACTAATTTTATCTGTTACTTACTATTCCATACCCAAAGAATTCCTCGTGAAAAGTAACACACGGGTTGACCATGTTCACAAATTCAATTTTAGGGTGCGAGACACTCACGCAAATACTATCCAATCATCGCAATAGGAGTACCCATGCTGCTTACCGGCAAGAAAGCGCTCATATTCGGCGTGGCCAACGACCGTTCCATCGCCTACGGCGTGGCCAAGGCCTTCAAGGAACACGGAGCCTCCGTGGCCTTCAACTATCCTGGCGAGGCGATCCTCAAGCGCGTGGAGCCCTTGAGCGAGGAACTCGGCGGGGATTTCATCTTTCCCTGCGACGTGACCAAGGACGAGGAGATCGCCGCCGCCGCGGACACTGTCCGCGAAAAATGGGGCCGGTTCGACATTCTGGTCCATTCGGTGGCCTACGCCCATCAGGACGATCTCAAGGGACGCTACGTGGACACATCAAGGAGCGGCTTCGCCCTGGCCTTGGACGTGTCCGCATTTTCCCTGGTTGCCCTGTGCAAAGGGTTTGAAAGCCTTCTGACGCCGGATGCATCGGTGATGACCATGAGCTATCTGGGCGCGGAGCGGGTCATCACCTCCTACAACGTCATGGGCGTGGCCAAGGCGGCCCTGGAGTGCTCCGTCCGCTACCTGGCGGCCGACCTCGGCTCCCAGGGAGTGCGGGTAACGCCATCAGCGCCGGGCCTTTAAGGACGCTCGCGGCTTCGGGCATCACGGGGTTCAAGGGTTTTCTGCCCATCGTGGAGGAGCGCACGCCGCTCAAACGAAACATCACCCAGGAGGACGTGGCCGGAACGGCCGTCTACCTGGGTTCGTCCCTGTCCAGCGGCGTGACCGGGGAGGTCATCTACGTGGACAGCGGCTTTAATATCATGGGCATTTGATTTTGAACTTGCCAATCAGGCCGGAACCCGCTAATAACCGCCGTCTCGCGGAGAGGTGACCGAGCTGGCCGAAGGTGCACGATTGGAAATCGTGTGTAGCGGCAAAACCGTTACCGAGGGTTCGAATCCCTCCCTCTCCGCCACTTTTCAAGGAAGCCAGGCGGCGAAGGCGCCGCCAACCCCGCCAGGCCCGAAAGGGAGCAACGGCAACGGTTGCTTTTGGGTGCCTGGTTTCCTTCAAAGGCCCGGATAATCCGGGCCTTTTTCATTTGCGTCTGAAGATGTCCCGGGAAACCTTGCCCACCGCCCGGCAGTAGTTCCAGTCGATGGCCCCGCAGACCACGTCGCTGGCAATGGGAATGGTTTTAAGAAGAAGCCCCGCCGCCTGTTCGCCGCCCTGGGCGAGAATCCGAATCCCCACTGCCGCCCCGATATCCGCCAGCACCTTCTCAGAGAGCTGGGCGGCGCTTCGTTCCAGAAGCATCACCGTGAACCGGACCCCAAGGCTTTTGAGCACCTCCACGGCCTTTCTGCCAGCCAAGGACAGCCCAACCATCACCCTGACTTTGTGCGAACGGATGTCGTGCCCGTAGATAAGCGCCACGGCAGCGGCCAGACGGGCCTGGTAGGCGAAGGACGCGTAGATGTTGGCCGGAATGGCCACAGGCAGGGTCATGACGCCGCCTAAGTTGGTCACGGCGGTGCTGAAGGCGTTCTTGGTGGATTCGCGGCGGATAAGCGCGTCCACGCGAAGGTCGTTGCTGGGCAGGCTGCGGTCGCTCATGTACTTGACGGCAAGCTCCCACGAGGACACCAGTGGAGGCAGGCCCTCCACCCCCCTGTCCACCACCGCGTTGAAAACCTGCTGGGCGTTTCCCCACATCCTGCTCATAGCTTGTGAATAATCCTTCCCCAAAAGGATGCAACCCACGTGTTCGGGCGGATCAGCCTTACGTCTGCCGGAGCCTTCTCTCCCGGCGATCCATGAGTTTGCGCCTAAAAAGAAAGATAACCACGGCAATGACGGCGAGCAGAACAAGGGCCAGCTCCTCGTAATGTTTCAGGTCCGAGAACAGCCAGCCGAGGGTCTGCCCGAACACATATCCCGTCCCGCCCACGAGCAGTGCCCACAGGGCGGCCCCAAGCAGATTGAAGACCATGAAACGCCAGATGCCAACGCCGCTTGCGCCGATGGCCACCGGACCGGCCACTCGCAGGCCGTACATGAACCGGACCAGGATGATCACGGCTGAATGAAAACGGATGATGAGCTTGTTGACCGTGTCGACATGGGGCTTGATGCGGGGATATTTGTCGATCAGGGTCTGGCCGTATTTTCTTCCTATAAAAAAGAAGATCTGGTCGCCGAGCGCTCCACCGCATACCGCCAGCGCGGCAACAAGTGGGAAGGACAGATAGCCCTGATGCGCGGCGAATCCGGCCAGAAGCAGGATGGTTTCGCCTTCGACCAGGCAGCCGAGAAACACGGCCGCATAGCCATACTGGGATAGTAGTTCGGTGGGAACGAACGTCATTACCGCTCCAAAACAGATCTTAAGGCCGGAACCCAGATGCCCGGTTGTTGCCGAGCATAATTTCCATGAATCAATCTCAGGTTCGACATGTACGTGCCTGGCCACGGCTGGGCAAGGCTTTTGAATCCCCACTCATTGGCACCACCGGCCATAACAATCCCGCCCTTCCCCAGACGGAGGCATTCGCTTAGGCTGTCCTCAACAAAAAGAGTACAGGGGTTTTACTCTATGAAAGGCGCGTTTCAGGGATTTTCGGAAGAGGCGTTCACGTTCTTTCGCACACTCAACAGATTGCAGGCAGACTTCAACTTCGACGGCGCGAGGGAGTACTATCTCAAGAACAAGCCGCTGTACGAAAGGGAGGTGAAGGCTCCGCTCGGCGCACTGGTTGAAGAACTCAGCGCGGCCATGAAGGAGGAAGCGATTCCGGTGCGGGGCGACCGCCTGGGTTCGCTCTTTCGCATAAACCGGGACATCCGTTTCTCCCCGGACAAAAGCCCCTACAAGACCCACGCCGGGGCGGTGCTTACTCCCACCGGCTCCAAGAAGGAGCAAGGCGTGCTCTACATCCACATTGACCCCACGGGATGCCTGATGGCGGCGGGCTTCTACCGGCCAGAACCCAAGGAGCTTGCCAAACTGCGCGAATACGTCCGGAAGTACCCGAAAAAGTTCGATGGGATGGTCAAAAAGCTCGCCTCGCATGGGCTCAGGCTCGATCCGGACGACACCTTGAAGCGCCTGCCGCGCGGCTTCGAGGATGTGGATGATCCGGAACTGGCCAAGGCCGTGAAGCTCAAAGGCTACACCGTCATGAAGCCACTGGCGGACAAGGAGGTCATGTCCGCCGGACTTATCGAACATTTGCGGGTTTTCGCCCGGCAGGTGCTGCCCCTGCTGGAATTCGGCTGGGAGGCGCTCAGGCGTGAAGACTGACGCTCTGATGGGGGAGAGAGTGCAACGTGAGATCCCTGGCGCACGTGTGTCCGGTGTCGTTTATTCCCCTTAAGCCCGACGCCAGAGAGAATCCTTGTCCAGAGTGGCGATCAGGATTCCCGCAATGATGAGCCCGCCACCGAAAACATGGAACAGGGCGATATGTTCGTCCAGGATGACCACCGATTCGATGGCCGCGAACAAGGGAAGGGAATAATACACAATGCCTGCCAGGACAGGGCCGATTATCGATATGGCCTTGGTCCAGAGGAGGTACGCGGCAAAGGAGCAGCCGATTCCCGCGTAGAGCACGGCCACAATGACCGGGCCGTTCCACACCGGCGCAGGCGAAACGGCCGCCTCCCAGGCCAGCGCCGGGATCATGAGCACTATGCCGGCAGTGAACATGGCCGCGTTGAAGCCTTCGATGGAGATATCTGCCGGGCGCCTGCGGATGAAAAGCGAGTACACCGCGAAGCAGGCCGCCCCAGCCAAAGCCCACAGGTCGCCCGGGGTGAATTTCACCGAGGCGAGGTGCTGCCAGTCACCACGCGAAATAAGCGCCAGAACGCCAAGGAGCACCACCCCTACCCCGGCCAGCCTGCGGTAGGTGATGGGCTCCCCGTAGAAAATGCGCGACATAATGATGATCATGATGGGAGCCGTGGGCACCAGAAGGGCCATGTTCAGGCTCTGCGTGGTCTGTCCGGCCTTGTAGATAAGCGCGTTCAACCCCGAGACTCCCACCAGGGCCATGAGGAAGAGATACCGCCACTGCCTGCGCATGCCAGGCCAATCGGCCCGGAGTTTGGGCAGGGCAATGGGCAGCATGCAGGCAAGCGCCAGCACCCAGCGCCAGAAGTTCAGCTGGATGGGCGGAATATGCTGCGCCACGCCTCTGGCCAACACGAAGTTACCGGCCCAGATGACCGTTGCGGCAAGGGCGGCAAGATACCCGGCGATTCTGGCGTTTTGTAACATGTGAGGCTCTTGGAACAGTATATGACGACTCGGCAAGGACAAAACAAGATCGTTGGCGTGAAGTGCGCGCGGAGAAAAGGCCAGGGGAAGAAGAAAAAGCTACGCGTCCCTTGGGGTATTAGAATCAAGGCGCATACCGGCCAATCCGCCCAGGCTCAGGGGAATCTTTGGTTGTCGCAGCGCAGAAACCCGAAATCCCTACAGGAAGTCCGGGTCGATCCCCGCCCTGCCGCCCGCGGTCATGAGCTTCAGGAAACGCACGGTCTTCTCGTCCGCCGGGACCACCGGGAAACGCTGATGGCAGGCATCGCACTGGGCCATGGTGGGTTTGGTGGGCGCAATCAGCGGAACCTCGCGAACACAGTAGGGGCACGGGTACAGGTAGACCAGCTCCAGCCCGCTGGGCTTCACCGGGGTGATGGGCTTTTTCTTCTCAGACATGGCTAAAGCCTTCGATCAGGGAATTACCCGTCATCTGCTGCGGTTTTTCAAGCCCGGCCAGGTCCAGGATGGTGGGGGCCAGGTCGGCGAGCTTGCCGTCCTTTAATTTCGAGCCCTTGCGCGACGGATCCACCAGTATGAGCGGCACGTCGTTTAAGGTGTGGGCCGTCATCTTGCCGCCCCGGGAGTCGATCATCTCCTCGGCGTTCCCGTGGTCCGCCGTAACAAGAGCGCGCCCCCCGGAAGCAAGCACGGCATCGAGAATGCGCGTAACGCTGGCGTCCACGGCCTTGCAGGCGGCCACGGCCGCTTCCATGATGCCCGTGTGGCCCACCATGTCCAGGTTGGCCAGATTGCAGACCACCAGGTCATACCCCTTGGACCAGGCCTCTTCAAAAGCGGCGGTGACCTCGTAGACACTCATCTGGGGCTTCAGGTCGTAGGTGGCCACTTCCCTGGGAGAGGGAATCATGACCCTATCCTCGCCCGGGAACGGCTCCTCGCGTCCGCCGTTCAAAAAATAGGTGACATGGGCGTACTTCTCGGTTTCAGCCAGCCTCAGCTGCTTAAGCCCGGCATCGGAGTACACCTGGCCAAGGGTGTTGGTAAGCTCTTCAGGGCCAAAGGCCACGGGCACGCCGAAACTGGATTCGTATTCGGTCATGGTGGCGAATGCGCAGAGTTTGGGGGTCCTGGCCCGGGCAAAACCGGCGAATTCCGGCTCGATGAAGGCCCTGGTTATCTCCCTGGCGCGGTCCGCCCGGAAGTTGAAGAAGAATACCGCGTCCCCGTCCTCGACCAGGGCCAGGGGGTTGCCGTCCGAACCAATAACCAGCCGGGGCTTTATGAATTCGTCGGTTTCATCATGGGTGTAGGCGTCTTTAATGGAATCCACGGGATCGGCTATCAAGATGCCCTGCCCGGACGTGAGTGCGGCGTAGGCATCCGCCACGCGCTCCCAGCGCTTGTCGCGGTCCATGGCGTAGAAACGCCCCGTCACCGAGGCCACCTTGCCGCAACCGATGCGGACCATGGCCTTCTGAAGATCGGCCACATACTCCTGACCGCTGTCCGGAGGAGTGTCGCGTCCGTCCAGGAAGCAATGCACGAAAACCCGCTCCAGCCCTAGATCGCGGAACACTTCTAGCAACGCTTCTATATGTTTCTGGTGGCTGTGGACGCCGCCGTCGGAAACCAGGCCCATGAGATGAAGCTTTCCCCCGCTCGCCTTGACCTTGGCCGCCAGATCCCCAAGGGTGGGGTTCTGCCACAGGGTGCGCTCCTCGATGGCCATGTCAATGCGGGTCATGTCCTGGTAGACCACCCGGCCCGCGCCGATGTTCATGTGGCCTACTTCGGAATTGCCCATGAAGCCGTCCGGAAGGCCCACGGCCCGTCCGGAACATTTGAGCCGGGAATGAGGGTACTCGGCCGCCAGGGCGTTCAGGGTGGCGGGACAGGCCGTGGTAACGGCATTGCCAGGACCGGCCGGAGCGATGCCCCAGCCATCCAGAATAAGAAGCAGAGTGGGAGCTTTTTTCATGAAGTGGGTTCAGCGGGGGCTGCGGGCGCCTTGGGCAAGGATATTTCCACGCCTTCGGACCAGAGCCCTTCGAGGTTGTAGAATCCGCGGGCATCTTCCATGAAGATGTGCACGAGCACGTCGTTGAGGTCCACGAGGATCCATTGTCCGGTCTTGTAGCCGTCCATGCCCAAAAAGGAGATGTTGTCCTCCCCGCACTTGGCAAGCACATGGTCGGCCAGGGCCTGGGCCTGGCGCACGTTGGCCGCGGTGGCAACGACCATGGATTCGGTGACGCTGCACACTTTGCTGATGTCCATGGCCACGATGTCCTTGGCTTTTTTTTCCATGAGCCAGAGGGCCACCTTCCGGACCTTTTCCACAGTGGGGATCGACGATTTCTTTACCGGTGGTTTCTTTGCTTTTGTCATAGTTTTATTCCGTGAGGCATTCGTACAGACTTTACCCTCTTGCCGCAAACGCAAAGTGCCCGGGATATTGACGCGGACGCACGCCTTCGGGCAGGAATCACCAGACGCGTGCAAGAAGACGGAGGTGAAGCCCATATGATTTATGACGTGGAGATGGAAACCCTGCCCAGGGAGGACCTGGAAGCCCTGCAGCTCAAGCGGCTCAAGTCGCTGGTTGAGCGCGTTCATGCCAACGTGGGCTTCTACCGCCAGAAATTCGACGAGATGGGGGTAAAGCCCTCCGACATTCGATCCCTGGCCGATGTGAAGCTTCTGCCGTTCACGGAGAAGCAGGACCTGCGCAACCACTATCCCTTCGGGCTCTTCGCCGTTCCCAAGGAGAACGTGGTGCGCATCCATGCATCGTCGGGCACCACGGGCAAGTCCACCGTGGTTGGCTACACCCACCGCGACGTGCGCAACTGGGCCAAGCTCATGGCCCGCTGCTTCGTGGCCTCCGGCGCCTCCACCCGCGACATCATCCACAACGCCTACGGCTACGGCCTGTTCACCGGCGGGCTCGGCGCCCACTACGGCGCGGAAGAACTCGGCGCCATCATCGTGCCCGTGTCGGGCGGCGGCACCAAGCGCCAGGTGATGCTTCTGAAGGATTTCGGCCCCACCGTTATCTGCTCCACCCCCTCCTACGCCCTGGTGCTGCACGAGGCGGCACTGGAGGCCGGGGTCAACATCAAGGACCTGCCCTTAAAGATCGGCATTTTCGGGGCCGAGCCCTGGACTGAGGAGATGCGCCGCGACATCGAGGAGCGCATGGGCATCACGGCCATCGACATCTACGGCCTCTCGGAGATCATGGGACCGGGCGTGGGCATCGAGTGCAACATCGCCCAGAAGGGCCTGCACATCATGGAAGACCACTTCCTGATCGAGGTGATCGATCCCGACACCTGCGAGGTTCTGCCTCCGGGCGAGGTCGGCGAGCTGGTCATCACCACGCTCACCAAGGAAGCCCAGCCGCTCATCCGCTACCGCACCCGCGACATCACCAAATTGGACGTTGTGCCCTGCCGCTGCGGCCGGACCTTCGCCCGGGTGCACCGCATGATGGGCCGCTCCGACGACATGCTCATCATCCGAGGCGTGAACGTGTTCCCCAGCCAGATAGAATCCATCCTCCTGGAAACGGAAGGACTGTCGCCCCACTACCTCCTGGTGGTGAAGCGCGAGGGCAACCTGGATACGCTGGAAGTGCAGGTGGAGGTAGACGAGAAGCTCTTCTCGGACGAAATCAAGAATTTACAACGCATCGAAGGCAAGATAATCAAGAACATCAAGGATTACCTGGGCGTGACAGCGCATGTGAAGCTGGTTGAACCCAGGAGCATCCAGCGTTCGGAAGGCAAGGCCCAGCGGATTCTCGATTTGCGCAAGAGCCAATAAGCTAGGGGGAACCCATGAAAGTCGAGCAGATTTCCATTTTCCTGGAAAACCGGGCCGGACGCCTGGAGGAAGTGACCCGCATCTTGTCCGAGAACGAGGTGAGCATCCGGGCCCTGTCCCTGGCCGACACCTCGGACTTCGGCATTCTGCGCCTGATCGTCTCCGACCACGAGAAAGCCAAGAAGGCCCTGAAAGAACAGGGCTTTACAGTGGGGCGCACCTCGGTGGTGGCCGTGGAAGTGGACGACAAGCCCGGCGGCTTGAACGCCATTCTGCAGATTCTCTCCCAGGGCGGGGTCAACGTGGAATACATGTACGCCTTCGTGCAGCAGAGCGCCCGGACGGCCATCATCGTGTTCCGCTTCGACAAGACCGACCAGGCCATCGAGCTTCTCGGGCAGAAAGGGATAAAGATCATCCCCGGCGAGACGCTGTACAATTTGTAGCCGTTCTTGAGGTTCCACGACCGGTCCGCCCTTGACGGCCCCTCGCGACCGATCCGGAATACTTTAACGCAATCGCGCCGTTCAACGGACATCCGTTGAACGGCGCGTTCTGTTGTATCCATGCTGTCCGTGTCTTCAGGGTTGCTTCTCTGCGTATTCTTTCGCAACCACCCGGTCGCGCCCCCCGGATTTCGCCTCGTAAAGCAGTTCGTCCGCCAAAAAAATCAATTCCTTTGGAGAGACCGGCTTGGCCTCTGAGATCGTCACCACGCCAAGGCTTACCGTGACATGATCGGAAATGCTCGACGAGGAATGTGGTATGGCTAGGTCCTTGACTCCCTTACGGATACGTTCCGCAATGACCTGCGCCCCATACGCGCTGGTTTCCGGCAGGATTATTGAGAACTCCTCTCCACCATAGCGTGCTGTTAAATCTGTAGTTCGATTGCTCTTGTCGACCAAGAGTCCGGCGATCTTCCGTAGACAGTCGTCGCCTGCAATATGACCATATGTATCGTTGTATTGTTTGAAAAAATCAATATCCAGCATGATAAGTGAAAGAGGCTTTCCAGATCTTTTTCTTCGCAAAAGCTCCGCACTGAGAACGCCATCAAAACGGCGTCTGTTGGCGATATTCGTCAAGCAATCATGAAAACTCAGCAGGGAAAGCTGTTGATTGGCTTCCCTGAGTTCTTCCGTACGCTGGTGAACGTGTTTTTCCAATGAAGACCGTTCTTCTTCCAGCGTGGCATGCGCACTGCGACGGTCACGAACCACCTTCAAAAGATAAACGACCAGCATGCTCTCGGCTACAATGAAAGCGAAAAGGGCGATGATTTGCCACCGATAGAGTTTCCACAATGAGAACGGCTGGTTGATTATGACGCTGTTCAGAGGCAGATCGCCAGGGGAAATGCCGAATCTGTTCATGACATTGTAGTCGAAAATATTCGTGGCGGGTGAAGTCATGAGGACCGGTATGGAGTCCGCCGGAGTTCCGGCCAGGATGCGAAGAACCATATCGGCCGCCGCACGTCCCTGATCCTGACCAGTGAGAACGTGGCCGCCCAGCACCCCGGTGTTGAGGTGGAAATCCCAGAAGGTGTACGCCGGGAAAGGACTGAAGCTAGCGATGAGCCTGCCGTTTTCAATCGGCGAGAGCTCCCTGCCGGAAGCGATGTCGCGAGTCTGGCCGGAGAAAAACAGAATTGTCTCACGCGGCAACCGGGCCAAACCCTCTTTGATTTCATCCAACGAGGCGTCCAGAAGCACCACCACGTTGAAACGCTCCCGAAGCTTTGGAAGGATCGACTCTTCCGCCGCCTCGACGATGCGTTTGCTGCTCAAGTCACCCGTGGACATGATGAACGCCAGGGTTCGGGTTCCCGGGTGCACCTTGAGGGCCATGGCAACGGTTTCCTCGATGCTTATCTCTTCGTTCACCCCGGTAATGTTGGCCATGCCCTGTATAACGCCGGGCCTGAAATCATTATACCCGCAAAAGACTATGGGCGCATTCGGACACAGGCGGTCGCGGTATTGTTTGATGAAATCGAAGGCGGCATTGTCGGAAACAACGACAACGTCGGGTTTATAGTTCTTATATTTGATCTCCATGGCCTGGGCCATTGGCTCGATCTGCTTGCCGTAAGCAAACCGGCGGCTGTCCAGGTATTCGAGGGACAACTCGATATTTTTGCCTGATCGATTGAGGCGTTCCCGCAAGCCCTCCTCGATCCCGTCGCTCCAGGAATACCCGCGATGATATGAATTTATGTACAGAACCTTCACATCGGGAGATTCAGAGGCGGAACTGGGACACGCCGGGCACCACCAGAACAGCATCAGCATGCACGCCGTCACGAGCGCTTTCAGCGTCATATGGGCGGAGGCAGAGGTCTGGTCCGAAATCATGCTTCGGCCTTCCTTACCCATTGTATCCGGTTCCACACTGGCGTGGCTTCCTCTCCATGCTTGAGAAGCATCGGCTACGGTTGATTCTGTTTATTATAGACTTCGCTGAGGCCTGTACAATTAACCATGTAGCAAATTAAAACGTTGCTTCAACCCCACTTCTTCGTTTCCAGTTTCCCCCATGCAGATAGCTCCATTGATTCATCATGGAGTTATCTCAACTGAACAATCATAGTACAATTCTGTTCTTTTACTATAAGCCGCGTTGAAAACCTGAATCGGAAGTGACAGGTACGGCCGGGGATGTGTTTGAAGCCGACTCCATCCGGGAATTGAAAAAGGCGGTACAGAGCCGCCCCGTTTTCAAAACGATCAGGAAGTTTTTTGCCCCGCCCGTATCTCGGAGATGGTCTTCTTGATGCGTTCGATGCGCCTCTCGTCCGTGGGATGGGTGGAAAGAAAAGCGAATATCTTGGGCGATTGCGGGTTCTTGCGCATGTTGTCCCAGAACTTGAGCGCGGCGTCCATGTCGTAACCGGCCTTGGCCATCAGGTGCAGGCCGATGGTGTCAGCCTCGTACTCCTGCTTGCGGCTGTAGGGCAGCATCACCCCAAGGCTCGCGCCATACCCCCACACCTTCGAGGCAATCTGGGCAAGCCTGGGGTCCTCGTCCCCCAGCACCAGCCCCAGAACCGCGCCGCCAAGCTGCGCGCCAAGCTCAACGGTAGCCCGCTCCGCACCATGACGCGCCATGGCGTGGGCAACCTCATGGGCGATCACCGTGGCCAGTTGGGCTTCATCCTGCACGTATTTGAAGAGTCCCGAATAGACGAATATCTTCCCGCCGGGCAGGCAGAAGGCGTTGGGCACGGAGTCCTTGTCGATGACGTGGAATTCCCAGCGCATGTCCGCTTCGTTGCTGGCTGCCGCAATCCGCTGCCCCACGCGCCTGACCGCCTCCACCTGGGCCTGATTGCTTGAGAGCTTCTCCGTGGCAAGGATGTCGCGGGCCGCCTGAACGCCCATGGCCCGTTCCTGGCGCTCGGGGATGACGATGAGCTGCCTGCGCTCGGTATAGGGAGCCGAGTCGCAGCCTGACGAAAGCAAGAGGAGGACGATGAAGAGGGGGAAGAGATGCATGCTCGTATAAAAAGGGACCGGGGTTACGCCCGGTCCCTCATGGTATCTCAGACTTTTTCCTTTTCCGGCGTTTTCGGCTTGAACTCGAAGGTCAGCACCGTTTCCACCTTGCCTTGCTTCCCCTTCTTGGGGCCGTCCTTGGCGATGCCCACCTTCACCTGGCCGCCCTTCTGCAGCTTGCCGAAAAGGAGCTCGTCGGCCAGCGGGTCCTTGAGCTTTTCCTGAATGAAGCGGGCCAGGGGCCTGGCACCGAAGGCCGGGTCAAAGCCCTTCTTGGCCAGCCACTGCACAGCCTTGTCGCTCACGTCCACCAGGACCTTGCGTTCCTTCAGCTGGGCGTTCAGCTCGGTGATGTACTTGCCCACGATCATCTCCATGATGGCGGGAGTCAAGGACTTGAAGGTGACCACGGCGTCCAGACGGTTGCGGAATTCCGGCGAGAACAGACGCTCCAACGCTTTTTGGCCGTGGGAGGCGCCGTCCTCCGGCTTCTGATGGCCGAAGCCGATGGACTTGGCGGACATCTCGCGAGCGCCCGCGTTGGATGTCATAAGCAGGATCACGTGGCTGAAATCCGCCTTGCGCCCGTTGTTGTCGGTCAGGGTGGCGTAGTCCATCACCTGCAGGAGGATGTTGAACATGTCCGGGTGGGCCTTCTCGATCTCGTCGAGGAGCAGCACGCAGTAGGGGTGCTTGCGGATGCCCTCGGTGAGAAGACCGCCCTGGTCGAAGCCCACGTATCCCGGAGGCGCGCCGATGAGCCGGGCCACGGCGTGTTTCTCCATGTACTCGCTCATGTCGAAGCGCATGAAATGAATGCCCAGCACATTGGCCAGCTGCTTGGCCAATTCCGTCTTGCCTACCCCGGTAGGCCCGGCAAGCAGGAAGTTGCCGGTGGGCTTTCCGGCTGGGGAGAGCCCGGCCCTGGAGCGCTTGATGGCCTTGCTCAAGATGTCGATGGCCTCGTCCTGGCCGAAGATGAGCCGCTTGAGATCGTTTTCTATTCCGGAGAGATGGGTGCGGTCGGTTGCGGAAACGCGCTGGGCCGGAATCTTGGCCATGCGTGAAACCACCTTCTCCACATCATGCACGCCGATGACGTTCTTGCCGGGCTTTCCGGAAAGCCTGAACACGGCCCCGGCCTCGTCGATGACGTCTATGGCCTTGTCGGGCAGGTAGCGGTCGTTTAAGTGCCGGGCCGAGAGTTCCACCGCGCTTTTCAACGAACCAGCAGTGTACTGAACCCCGTGGTGTTCCTCGTAGTGGGGCTTTAATCCCTTCAATATCTCCACGGCCTCCTCCTGGGAGGGCTCGCGGACCTCGATCTTCTGGAAGCGCCTGGAAAGCGCCCTGTCCTTTTCGAAGTGGTTCTTGAATTCCTCGTAGGTGGTGGAGCCGATGCAGCGCAGCTGCCCGGAAGCCAGGACAGGCTTCAAGATGTTGGAGGCGTCCATGGTGCCGCCGCTGGTGGCGCCCGCGCCCACGATAGTGTGGATTTCGTCCACGAAGAGTATAGCGCCCGGCTTGGCCTTGAATTCGTTCAGAACGGCCTTCATGCGGGCCTCGAAATCTCCCCGGTACTTGGTTCCGGCAAGCAGGGAGCCCATGTCCAGGGCGAACACCTCCACATCCTTGAACACTTCGGGTACATCGCCCGTGGCGATGCGCAGGGCCAGGCCTTCGGCCAGGGCCGTCTTGCCCACGCCGGGATCGCCCACATACAAGGGGTTGTTCTTGCGGCGCCTGGCCAGCACCTGCACTGTACGGGCAAGTTCCTCGTCGCGCCCGATGAGGGGGTCGATCTTGCCTTCGCGCGCCTTGGCCACCAGGTCCACGGTGAACTGCTCAAGGGCGGATTCCTTTTTCTTGCCGGGCTCTTCACCCTGCTTCGCACCGTCCTCGGATTCCCTGCTCTCCTCCAGGCCCTGTCCGTGGGCTATGCACTCGAGCACGTCGAGGCGGGTGACGCCGTGGGACTTCAAAAAGTAGACGGCGTAGGAGTCGTCCTCCTCGAAGATGGCGGCGAGCACGTCGCCAACCTCGACCTTGTCCTTGCCAGCGGACTGCATCTGCATGATGGCCCGCTGCAACACGCGCTGCACTCCCAGAGTCTGCACCACCTCGGTGGCCTGCTCCTGGGGGAGAACTTCCATGTGCTCGACGAAAAAGCGTTCGAGTTGGTGGCGCAGACGCACCACGTTGGCTCCGCAGTTGATAAGTATGGATTTGCCGCTCTCCTCCTGCACGATGGCATGCAGCAGATGCTCCAGCGTGAGGTATTCGTGGTTGCGGCGTTTGACTTCCTTCACCGCGCTGGTGAGGACCAATTCAAGTCTCTTTCCGAGCATTTATTCCTCTTCCATGGTGCACTTGAGGGGATACCCGCCCTGGCGGGCCAGCTGGCGCACCGCGACAACTTTTGTTTCAGCCACCTCGGCGGTGAACACTCCGCACACTCCCAGTCCGTTCTTGTGCACGGCGAGCATGATCTGGGTGGCCTCGGTTTCCGTCTTGTGAAAGACCGTCATAAGCACCTGCACCACGAACTCCATGGTGGTGTAGTCGTCGTTGTGCAGGAGCACCTTGTATTTTCTGGGCTCGCGGACTTCGTCTTGAAGCCCCGTGCCGGATTCGGATTCATCCTGATGCAAAGGTCCGGTCATTTCTCGACTCCGTATGAAGAGGCCAGGTCGGCCACTGAGATAAGTCGTGTTTGGGCGTTGTCGAGGCTTTACCACCCCAACTCAGCAACTAATTGGTACTGAAAAAACGCCAGTCAGGCAAGGATGGCAAAAGCCCCTTGGACTTCCGGGCCGGCCAGGATATAGATGGCTCATGAGCAAAAAGCGCATCATCCTGGCTGTGACCGGCGCCTCGGGCATGCCCTATGCCGTGGCCCTGGCCAAGGAGATTTCCCGGAACGCCGATCTGGAATTGCACCTTGTTCTCTCCGATGCGGCGAGAAAGGTGCTGGAACTGGAGTCGGACGTCAGCGCGGATGAACTTTCGGCAATGGCCCACACGGCCTACCCTCAGGACGACCTGGCCGCCGGCCCAGCCAGCGGTTCCTGGCGCCATGCGGGCATGATAGTCTGCCCCTGTTCCATGGCCTCTCTGGCGGCCATCGCCAACGGGCTGGGTTCCAACCTCATTCACCGCGCTGCGGACGTTGCCCTAAAGGAAGGACGCAAGCTGGTGCTCGTGCCCCGCGAAACACCGTTAAGCGAGATACACCTTAAGAATCTCCTTGCGGCCAAGCAGGCCGGGGCGGCTATCCTGCCCGCTTGCCCGGGATTTTATTCCAGACCGAAAACCATCGACGATCTGGCCGGGTTCATCGCCGCCCGGGCCCTGGACCTCTTGGACATTCCCCACGCCATCTCCAACCGCTGGAAGGACGGCTAGGACGTCCCCTACCCCAAGACAGGAGATCCTCCCATGCGTCACGAACTCACCTGGAACGGCCATTCCAACTTTACACTCCGTACCGACGGAACCACCTTTCTCATCGACCCGTTCTTCGACGGCAACCCGAAAGCCGTCCTGGCCTCGAAGGACTTGACCCATGTGGACTACGTTCTGGTTACACACGACCACGGCGACCATGTGGGCCAGGCTCTCGAGATATGCCAGGCCACCGGGGCCAAGCTTCTGGCCATAGTGGAAACGTGCGCAAAGCTTCAGAGCAAGGGGCTGCCCCAAGAGCAGATAGTGAACGGAATCGGCATCAACATCGGCGGCAGCATCGACCTGGGCAGCGTCCGGGTCACCATGACGCAGGCCGTGCACTCCAGCGAATCCGGCCTGCCAGTGGGATACATATTAACCCTGGGCAACGGCTTCACCCTCTACCACGCCGGAGACACGGCCATATTCGCCACCATGGAACTCTATGGGAAGCTCTTCTCCATCGACATGGCCCTTTTGCCCGTTGGGGGCACCTTCACCATGGACGCACGCCAGGCGGCCGTGGCCTGCAAGCTCCTGCGCTGCCGTCAGGTGCTGCCCATGCACTGGGGGACATTCCCGGTTCTGGAAAAGAACACCCGCGCCTTTGGCTTGGCCCTGGAAGACCTCGGGGTGGAGACCATGCTTGTGCGCAGCGAACCCGGCCAGACCATCGCTTTGGAAAAGAACATCTTCGGCGAGGACTGCGGCTGCGTGGTCTGATATGGCCGGGACGGTAAGGGCGGCTGTTCCGGGATGGAGCTGGAAGCCGCCCAATCGAAGGGCTGGACGCACTCTTCCCCAAGGCTGATGGTTCGAAAAAGGCGGAGCGTGTCTACTGTTTGATCTGGCCCTGATAGCTGCCGTGAGCATCGTACTTGCGGCCGTCCTTGTCGATGCGCCCGGTGTAGTTGCCGTGCGCGTCGTAGAACCTCTGTCCGCCCGACGAATCCCGTTCCATCTTCCCCTGGTAGCTTCCGTGGCTGTCGTAGATGCGGCCGTCCGCAGAGGTCTTGCCCGTGAAGTTCCCGTGGGAGTCGTACATTCTGGTTTCACCGGAAGAGTTCGTTTCGGACTTTCCGGTAAAACTCCCGTGCGAGTCGTAGAAGCGGCTTTCACCCTTGTTGCTCTGGGTCTGGCCTGTAAAGGCTCCATGCTTGTCGTAGGAACGATGGGTGGAATGCTGGGAAAGTGCGGGACCGGTGACCAGGACAATGAGAATGGAGAAAAGCGGCGCCAATGCCACAAAGGAGCGGAATGTATGCACGCAGGCCTCCTTCTTCAATGGAAGCCCTGCAGCAGTACTACTTGAAAAGCCGCAGGAATTTTCGAGGCTTTTCGTAGCCTCGGTTCACTTCGGAAAGCATCTCCAGATTCCAGCGGTCACTGAAGAAGTCCCGAACGAAATCCAAGACCAGCACATCGCCTTCCTTCAAGTATGCATCCGGATAGTAACGGCGCATCTCGTCTACTGTGGAACCAAGTTCCTTGCGGATCATATAGGTCTTTTGAACGGAAAGAACAAGTTCCTTGTCGGATAACGACTCCAAAAAATGCAGGGTTTGGGGAATAAGCCCGGAACGAACGAATGTCTTTCCGATGAATTCCACCAGCATGGCCAGGTCGAACTTCCTGCCCGACAGGCAGTTGCTTTCGTGCTCAATATCGCAGGAGAGAAAATCCACACCGTCAAGGTTGAATATGGAGCGCAGGATGGACGCCCCTTCCAGCACCTTGTCCTCGCGGTCCACCGCAAGAACGTGATTGGCACCCAATCTCCTGGCTTGGAAGGCGAAAAAACCGAAATTGCACCCCAGGTCCACCACGTTTTTGTTCGTGAAGTCCACTTTGCTGAAGTCTTCGAGGCCCTGGGGATCAAGGGGCTCGGTGCCTTCGATCACAGGGCGCAGATGTTCGTCGTAGATGGTGCGGTAGACGTGCTCGGGATCAAGACCGGACACAAGCTCGCGCAACCGCTCGAAGCGGGGCATGGATTCTCCTTGGCGTAACGTGACGAGGCGCGGATACAAGTTTTTTCGAGGAAAATCAATGTGGTGTTTCCTGCTGAAGCGAGGCGTGGACACTTTCGGCTCTCTTGATTCCAAGTCCTTCCACACCCTTAAGCTCCTCAAGGGTTGCCGCACGAATGCGTTCCAGCGTGCCGAACGCATCCCAGAGAAGCTTCGCTGTCTTGGGCCCCACGCCGGGGATGGCCAGTATTTCGCTCGCAAGGCCGGTTTTCTTTCTGGCCTGGCGCTGTCTGCCGATGACGAAGCGGTGCACCTCGTCGCGCAGGCGCTGCAAAAAGAGAAGCTCCCGGCTGCCGGGGCGAAGGGCCAAGGGGTTCTTGCGGCCCGGCCTGAACACCTGGTCGTCCTGGGAATTTTTGCTTCTCCCGGACTTGGCTATGGAGGCCAATTCCCACAGCTGAGGCAGGCCGGCCTGGGCCAGGGCCCGCTCCACCGTGGCCAGTTGTCCTTTACCACCATCAATAAGGACCAGATCAGGCCACGGTTCGCCCGAGTCGATCCGCTTCTCCACCCACTTGGCCATGGCGGCGTAGTCGTCTCCGGAGCCCTCCAGTTCAGGAAAGGCGTACTGGCGGTAGGCATCCTTCGCGAAGCGTCCGTCCTCGAACACCACCATGCCCACGCGCATGCCTTTGCCGCCCAGGTGAGAGACGTCCACGGCCTCGATGCGCCCTATCTCGCGCCCTATCTGGAGCTTTCGCCCCAGAAGAGCAGGAACGGATTCCTCCCGGCCTTTTTCCCTGGCCTCCGAGACGGCCCTGGCCGCGTTTGCCGAGGCGATCTCCAAAAGCCCCTCCTCCTCGCGCGATTTCGGGGCACCAAGGGTCACTTTACTTCCCCGGCGTTCGGCCAGAATTTCGCACGCCAGTGCGGCTCCTGTTTCGCCCATGGTCTCCATGAGGCGAACCGGCAAGAGAATCCGGGCCGGCACGAAACTCTCCGGCCGGTAATACTGGGTCAAAAAGCTGGGCAGCGCCTCCGGCAGCTCGTCCTCGGCGAAATCGGGCCAGAAAAAATTGGCCCTGTCCAGAAGCCTTCCCTGGCGAATGAACAGCACCGTGAGCCCCATGCCTGCGTCAGCCGCAAAAACGTCAATGGCGTCCATGTCGGCGTGGTTGGGCAGGACCGCGGCCTGGCCCTCGATGGTTGCCCGCATGGCGTTAAGCAGGTCCCGAAGCTCGGCCGCCCGCTCGAACTGAAGGGCGTCGGACGCCTCTGTCATTTCCCGCTCAAGGCGTTTGAGGACATCGGCGGACCGCCCGGACAGGAAGGCCTCCACCCGCTTGACCAGCACGCCGTACTCCTCCCGGGAGACGTTGCCGGAACATGGCGCCAGGCATTGGCCTATGAAATGATACAGGCAGGGGCGAACCCTGTTCTTGAAGGAGGCGTCCCGGCACTTGCGCAAGGGGAAAAGCTTGTTGAGCTCCTTCCATGTCTTTCTCGCCGCCTGGGCGGACGTGAACGGGCCGAAGTAGGTGGAGCCGTCGCGAACGACCCTGCGGGTGAAGGCGATCTTTGGGAATTCCTGGGATTTATCGAGCTTGAACAGGATGTGGCTTTTGTCGTCGCGCAGAACGATGTTGTAACGCGGCCTGTGCTTTTTTATAAGGCTGGCCTCCAGGAGCAAGGCCTCCTTTTCCGTGGCCGTGACCAGCACGTCCACTCCCGCCACCTTTGCCACCAGCGCCCTGGTCTTGGGATGGGCCACCTCGGCCCGGAAATAGGACGACAGGCGCGAACGCAGGTTCACGGCCTTGCCCACGTAGAGCACCTTTGCCTGGGCGTTCTTCATCAGGTAGACGCCCGGATCAACGGGGAAATCCTTCGGAACGAATGAAAACATGGCTCCAGAATGCCTCCAACGGACGCACAGGGCAAGCCCCGGTGCATCTTGCCCTGTGCGCCTCAAGCGTGTAGAAAACAGGAGCCCACCCTGGGGAAATAGAGAATGAAAAAGCGCATTTCCATCATCGGTGCCGGCACGTGTGGTCCGGAAACGGAAGCCGTGGCCGAACGCCTCGGCGTGCTCATAGCCCAGAACGGATTCGATCTGGTCTGCGGCGGGCGCATGGGGGTGCAGCGCGCCGCATGCCGTGGAGCCAAATCGGCCGGCGGCTTCACCTTGGGGCTTCTTCCCGGGCTCGATTTCGCACAGGCCAATGAATTCGTGGATGTCCCGGTGATCACCGGGCTCGGGCACATGCGCAATTTTCTGGTGGTAAAAAACGGGGACGCGGCCATCGCCGTGGAAGGCGGCGCCGGAACCCTCTCGGAAATCGGCCTGGCCCTCAAGTCCGGCATACCCGTGGTGGCCATAGGGCGCTGGTCCGTCATAGAGGGTGTGCATCCCGCCAAAGACGCGGACGAAGCCATGAACACGGTGAAGGCTCTGGTGGACCGCTGATGGATGTGCTATGGGCCCCCTGGCGGATGCAGTACATCCTTGGCCCCAAGCCGGACGGCTGCGTGTTCTGCCTCCCGGATCACACCGGGGAGGACCGGGAACGTCTGGTCCTGGCCCGTGCCGGCCGCTGCTACGTGATCATGAACAAGTACCCCTACAACAGCGGGCACCTCATGATCTGTCCGTTCCGGCACGTAAGTTGTCTGACTGAGCTCGAGCCCCAGGAATCCGCCGAGATGATGACCGCCTTGCAAACCACCACGTCCATAATTAAGGACATGTTCCGCCCCCATGGAGTGAACATCGGGTTGAACCTGGGCGAAGCCGCCGGTTCCGGCATCGCCGCGCACCTGCACTTTCAGCTGGTGCCGCGCTGGAACGGCGACAACTCCTTCATGGCGGTTTTCGGCCAGACCCACGTTATTCCCGAGCTTCTGCTCGAGACATACGACAGGATCAAACCGCGCTTTGATAGCGCGGCCCCATTTTGCAACATCTGACGAGGGAGGCGGGTATGCGTTTCATCAAATTCGTTCTGCTTGTGCTGTTCTTCCTGTTCTTCATGGTATTCTTCGTCCAGAACCAGGCGCAGCTCTCCACCGCGCTTGAGCTCAAGTTCAACCTCTTCACCCTGAACTGGCAGAGCCAGCCCCTGCCGTTCTACCTGGTGGTGCTGATCTTCTTCGTTCTGGGCTCGCTCTTCAGCACGATCTTTTTCGTCATCGACCGCATCCGCATCGGCTCCATCTGCGGCGAAGCCCAGTCCAAGGCGCAGAGCCTCCAGTCCGAGCTTGATTCCCTCAAAGCCAAGCAGAGCATCTCCTCCCCCGCTCCCGCTCCGGCTTCCGCTCCGGCTTCCGCCTCCGAGGCCAAAGCCTAGCGCCGGGCCTTACAACGACGAGCTTGCGGCCGGATGCGACATCTCGTGTCCGGCCGTTTTATTCACGGTTGACGTGGCGATATTGTGCGGGCAATGTGGAAGCATCGGCCCACACGGCAAATTATAACATTTTCGTCAAAAAGAAGCCCTTCATCCCATGAGCACCGTCAGGCTCACCCCCATGCTGGAGCAGTACCTTTCAATCAAGGGCGAATACCCTGATTGCCTGCTCATGTACCGTATGGGGGACTTCTACGAGATGTTCTTCGAGGACGCCGAGGTGGCCGCCAGGGAGCTCCAGATCGCGCTCACCTCGCGCGACAAGAATTCGGACGCCCCGGTGCCCATGTGCGGCGTGCCGCATCACGCCCTCACCACCTACGTGAGCCAGCTCCTGGAAAAGGGCTACAAGGTGGCCATCTGCGACCAGGTGGAAGACCCGCGCCAGGCCAAGGGCCTGGTGAAGCGCGAAGTCACGCGGGTGCTCACGCCGGGCACCGTGGTGGAGGACATCAACCTTCAGGCCAAGGAGAACAACTTCCTGGCCGCCCTGTTCTGGGAGCCGGACGAACGCGCCGGCGGCCTGGTCTGGCTCGAATTTTCCACGGGCGAGTGGGAGGGCATCTTCTCGCGCGAGGAAGCCCTGCTCTGGCAGTGGGTGGAGAAGATACACCCCAGGGAGCTCCTTCTCCCGGACATGAAGGCGCCTCCGCGCCACCTGCCCGAACTGGGCATCCAGATCACCAATTTTCCCCACAAGCCCCACTTCGACTTGAACGCGGCCACCGAACGCGTGCTCAAGGCCCAGAGCGTCTCCAGCCTGGACACCCTGGACGTGGCGGACAAGCCGCAGCTGGTGCGGGCCATGGGGGCCATACTCTCCTACCTGGCCCAGACCCAGAAACAGGAGCTCGGCCACCTTTCGCCTTTCAGGCCCGTCAACCTTGGACGCCATCTGCTCATAGACGAAGTGACCGAACGCAACCTGGAAATATTTCGCAGGCTGGACGGCCGCAAGGGCGCAGGCACTCTCTGGCACGTTCTGGACCGCACGGTGACCCCAATGGGCGGCAGGCTCCTGGAAACGCGCCTGCGCAAGCCCTGGGTGGACATGGAGCCCATACTCGTTAACCAGGAGGCCGTGCGGTTCTTTTACAAGGAAGACGGCCTGCGCGACGGGCTCAGGCGCTCCCTGGACGACGTCTACGACCTGGAGCGCCTCTCCACGCGCATCTTCCTGGGCCGGGCCACGCCCAAGGATTTTCTGGCCCTGCGCCACAGCCTCTCGGCGCTCCCCTCCATCCTGCGCCTGCTCACAGTCGAGGACAGCGACGAGCCGGCATCCTCCCTTGATAAGCCGAAAGCGGTGGCAGATATCCTGCTCAATTGGGACAACCTGGGAGACATCCGGGATCTCTTGGTGAGCGCCCTGTCGGATACGCCTCCGGCGGTGATGACCGAAGGCGGCCTCTTCAAGGCGGGCTACGACCCCAAGCTCGACGAACTGATGGAGCTCACCGAGCACGGAGAGGCCAAGCTCAAGGAGTTGCTCGAAGAGGAGCAGCAGACCAACGCGTTGCCGAAGCTGAAGCTCGGCTACAACAGGGTGTTCGGCTACTATTTCGAGCTGACGCGCGCTTCGGGCACCAATCCGCCGGAACACTTCGTGCGCCGCCAGACCCTGGCCAATGCCGAGCGCTACGTCACCCCGGCCTTGAAGGAGCTCGAGGACAAGCTCCTCTCGGCCAGCGACCGGCGAAAGGACCTGGAGTACAGGCTCTTCGGCGAGCTGCGCGCCACAGTGGCCCAGGCCCAGCCCCGCTTCAAGGCCATGGCGGCTTCGCTTGCCGCCCTGGACTACTGGCAGGCCCTGGCCGACGCCGCCCGCCGCTACGAATGGAGCCGCCCCACCCTGCACCAGGGGCTGGACATCACCATCCAGGCCGGGCGCCACCCGGCCGTGGAAGCCGTACAGGGAGCGGCCAACTACATCCCGAGCGATCTTCAACTCACAGGTGACACCCGGCTTCTTCTCATCACCGGCCCCAACATGGCCGGAAAGTCCACGGTGCTCAGGCAAGTGGCCATCCTGTCCCTCCTGGCCCAAATCGGCTCGTACGTGCCGGCGGCCAAGGCACATCTGGGCCTGACGGACCGTATCTTTTCGCGCGTGGGCGCCTCGGACAACCTGGCCCAGGGCCAGTCCACCTTCATGGTGGAGATGATGGAGACCGCGCGCATCCTGCGCCAGGCCACACGCAAGAGCCTGGTGATATTGGACGAGATCGGCCGGGGCACGTCCACCTTCGACGGTCTGGCCCTGGCCTGGGCCGTGGTGGAGGATCTCTGCGGCCGGGGCCGCAAACCGGACTCCAAGGACCAGGGCGGCATCCGCACCCTGTTCGCCACCCACTACCATGAGCTCACCCAGCTGGAGGGAAAACTTCCGGGGTTGCGCAACGTAAACATTGCGGTAAAGGAATGGCGAGGCGACATCATCTTTCTGCGCCGTCTCGTGCCCGGCCCATCGGACCGGAGCTACGGCATAGAAGTGGCCAGGCTGGCAGGTGTTCCGGGCAAAGTGGTGCAACGGGCCAAGGATGTCCTGGCAAATCTTGAGAAAAAAGCCAGGGACGCCAAGAACTTCGCGCCCCAGCCCCCTCCCACGTGCCAGAGCATGCTGCCGGGGCTGGCGAACGACCCTCAGGCCGTTGCCCATCCCGAACATCCTGTGATGGAAGAACTCAAGAACCTCAAACTCGACAGATTAACCCCGCTTGAAGCCCTGAACATCCTGGGCGATTGGAAGGCCAAGTGGAGCGGGGACACGAATACTCAAGGAGACTAATCCCATGCATTTCTTCGAGTACAAGAACGGCCAGCTCCATGCCGAGGATGTCCCGGCCATTGAGCTTGTAAAGCAGTACGGCACCCCCCTCTATGTTTACTCCGCAGCCACCCTGCGCCGCCATTTCGAGGCCTTCGATTCGGCCTTCAGCGGCCTTCCGCACATCACCTGCTATTCGGTGAAGGCCAACTCCAACCTGTGCCTCTTGAAGCTTCTGAAGGACTGCGGCGCTGGCATGGACATCGTTTCCGGCGGGGAGCTCCACCGCGCCCTGACCGCAGGCGTGCCCGCCTCCAAGATCGTCTATTCGGGCGTCGGCAAGCGCGCCGACGAGATCCGCCAGGCCCTGGCCGCGAACATCCTCATGTTCAACGTGGAGTCCACGGGCGAGCTGGAGCGCATCTCGGCCGTGGCCTCGGACATGGGCAAGACCGCGCGGATCAGCCTGCGCATCAACCCGGACGTGGACCCCAAAACCCACCCCTATATTTCCACCGGGCTCAAGAAGAACAAGTTCGGCCTGGACATCGAACAGTCCCTGGCCGCCTACTCCCGGGCCCTGACCCTGCCCAATATCGAGCCCGTGGGCATCGACTGCCACATCGGCTCCCAGCTCACCACCCTGGAGCCCTTCCTGGAGGCCCTGGACCGCATCATCAACTTCTACGACCGCCTGAAAGCCATGGGTATCCGCATCGAATACCTCGACCTGGGCGGGGGCCTGGGCATCACCTACAACGACGAGGAACCGCCCCACCCGGCCCAGTTCGGCAAGGCCCTTGTGAACGTATTGAAGGACCATCCCATGACGCTCATCCTGGAGCCGGGGCGCGTCATCGCCGGAAACTCCGGGATTCTCCTCACCGAGGTGGTCTACACCAAGAAGACCCCGTCCAAGGACTTCATCATCGTGGACGCGGCCATGAACGACCTGGTCCGCCCCTCCCTCTACGGCTCCTTCCACGCCATCAAGGAAGTGACCCCCAAGGGCCGCAAGAACCTGAACGTGGACGTGGTGGGCCCCATCTGCGAGTCTGGTGATTTTCTGGCGAAAGACCGGGACATCCCGGCTGTCGAGCCCGGAGAGCTTCTGGCCGTGTTCTCGGCAGGGGCCTACGGGTTCACCATGTCGTCGAACTACAACTCGCGGCCCAGGGCGGCCGAGGTGCTTGTTGACGGCGACAAGGTGACCCTGGCCAGGAGACGGGAGACGTTTGAGGATTTGATCGCCTTGGAAAAAGACTGCAAATAAGAGAGATTCTCTGGGGGAAATGATTTCCCCCAGACCCCCTCAACGGCTTCGCGGGATTCACCAGTTACTGGTGAATCCCGCGAAGCTATTGCAGGGTCCAGGGGGAGGCTCTCCCCCTGGCCGCCGGAGGCATCCTACCTCATATTCCTTCACATACTCGTCAGGTCGAACGTTGTCTCCACCCCCTCATCCCAGCCGTCCCACAGGAAGTCGTCCGCGCGGCCATCGGCGATGAGCCGCAGGGCGTAGCGAACCTGCTCCTCGTAGAAGCGGCAGAATGCGCCCTTCTGGTTCATGCCGCCGTTCATCTCGGCCGCTTCGGCCGGGCACGGCGAGCCGCAGAAGTGGCGGATGGCGCAGGTGCGGCAGTGTTTGATATCCTCCACCTTGCGCCCGGTGACCGTCTTGAACGCGGGGCTGGCAACGATATCGTCCACCTTGTCCGTGAACAGGTTGCCTCCCTTGTAGTCCGGAAGGCCGATGAACTCACTGCACGGGAAGATGTCGCCGTTGGGGGCCAGAGCGAAGAAGCAACGGCCCCCGCCGCAGGGCGAAATGTCGCATATGAGCCGCCTGGCCGTGGGAGCCATGACGGCCAGCAGGATGTTGGCGAAGTTGGCCACCACGAGCTTGCGCCCTGTCTTGGCGTAGAGCTGGTGGGACCGCTCAAGGGCCTTGATGAACCACTTGGCGGCCTCGTCCTCGTCGGGCTTTATCTCGCGGGCTCCGGGCAGGGTGCAGCGCACCACGTTCAGGAGGCAGGTGGACACTTCGTTTTCGTGGAAGAAGTCCACGATTTTTGGCAGCGAACGCATGTTCAGGCTGGTCATGGTGCAGATGACGTTGAACGCGGGATAGCCGCGCAGCTTGTCCATGACCGCGGTCACCTGCCGGGACACGCCGTTTCCGCCCCAGGCCTTGCGGGCCCTGTCCGCGATGGCGGGAATGTGGCCGTCCAGGGAAATGCCGATGCCGATGCCATTGGCTTTGAGAAACGAGATGGCCTCGTCGTCCAAAAGCGTGGCGTTGGTCTGCACGCCGAACCGGAAGTCGTCGCGAAAGCGTTCGATGCCGGCAAAGACCGCGTCCTTGTTGATCAAGGGTTCGGCACCGTGAAATATTATCTGCGGTTTTGTGCCTTCAGGCAACGTGGCCTGGAAGTGGGCTTTGAGCCGTTCGAGCGCCTCCAGGAGCTTCGCGGTGGACATGTTGATGCCGTTTAAGCGCATATCCGCCGGAATGTAGCAGTAGGAGCAGTTCAGGTTGCAGCGCTCGGTGGGGTTGAAATAGACCGCCGAAGGCTTGAGGCCGAACCGAAGGCGCTCCATTTCCTGCGCGAATTCGGCGGCCTTTTCCGAATAGGCGGCCATGAACGAGCGTCCGGTGAGGGTCTGCCCGAGTTTGTTCTTGCGCACCAGGGCCCAGAAGGCCGTGTCCGGATCGACCACGGCCATGTAGTCGCGGTGGCCGATGTCCACTGGTTGCAGGGTGGGTCCTTCGCCGGTGTTGTAAAGGCGGCCCGTTTTCAGGACCGCCTTGATCGAGGTTTGCTCTGTCATCAGCTCTTCTTGGGGTCCATGAGGATGTAGTGGGACAAGCCTGTGCCGTCGGCCTTGCAGGATTTCCTGAAGGCGATCACGTCTTTCTTGGTCTTCTTCATTTGGCCTCCTTGGTTTGGGTGCAAATAAAAAAGGGTTCCGGCGGAAAAATTCCGCCGGAACCCTTTGCCATCGGATTCCGAATTATAGCGCGCTTCGACAGGTCTTCTGGCTTCCGGATCAACCGCGAGGGGGCCAGCCTTCCCGGGGTTTTCCCCAGTGACCGGCGTATCGCCATGCCCTCTCGCGTCCCCGGTTACAGCGGCGGGTCCGCCACGGATTCGCACCGTGTTCCGTTATGCCGAACGCGGTTCCTTTTCTAACCAGGAGCCGGACAAAGGTCAATCCGAATGGGCGGTTGCTACTTCCGCCCGTATTTGACCAACTCGGCCACGTTGTTGTGGGTATCCACTATGCGCACGAAATAGCCCACTTCGGGCGCATACCAGAGCAAGTAGAAGCCGCTCCAGCCAGAATCGTTCTTCTTGTTCACCCGTATCCTGAAGGTCTTGAACGTTCCGGCCGGAACCGTGAGCTGCTCCGAGGCCTCGACGATGACTGTGTTGACGTATCCTTGAGTGCCCTTGGCCAGTGCCGTGCTCTGCTGGAAGGACTGGGTGGCCCCCACAGTGAGCGGGAAGAACACGTACGCGTCCTTGCCGGAGGGTACCGAATACTTGAGCAGGGTTCCGGCACTCTCCTTGACGCAGAGGTCCTTGTCCAGGCGAAGCTTCCGGTGCGAGTCCCCGTTGCCGATGAGAACCACCTCCTCGCCCACGGACTGGACCTCCATGCGTTCGGCCAGGGCGAACGGGCTGCGGGATTTGGTTGTGAACTCCCAGTAGTCGCCGGGCTTCCACTGCGGTGCCTGGGCCGGAGGCATCCCCGACAGCGGAGCTGTTTTGGGGCCGCAGGCCGAAAGGAGCAGAATCGAAAACAATAAGAGAACGATATTGCGGGCTGTCATACTAGTCGGCCGCCTTCTTTTCCTTTTCCAGCTCTTCCGGGCTTAAGTTCCACCAGGGCATTCCGTCTTTGGACCGGCGTACCTTCAGCTCGACGCCCTCGTCCTTCTTGATCTTGGAAGCCATGACCACTTCCTTGCCGCCGATGTTGGCCCACACGCCGGCAACCTTAACCGTGTCGCCCTTCTTGAGGCCGACAACGGTCAGATCCACGAAATCCTTGGGGCCAAGGTGCACGGTCTCGGTCTTGTTGTCCTTCTTGTCTCTCACCACCAGGCCGACGCCCTTGGCCATGCCCGGCAGCGGCGTGATTTCGATGATGTCCTCCACGCGTCCCTTGAAGGAATCGGCTTCCTTGGCGTCGTAGAATTTATCGTAGGCGCCGCCCTTCTCCCAACCAGCGATATCCTTGCCGCTCTGGGCGGCCACTGCCACGGCGAACATCCCCAAGACAAGTGCGGACGCCGTAATGGCTGTGCGAAGAAAACGGTTCATAAATCCTCCATGAAGGCAATTGTCGAACGTTTCAAAAACTATATCGCCCAGTGGCGCGTGTAAAGATGCTGGCAATGAAAACGCCCGGCGAACCGGGCGTTTCCATAAGTTTCTAGACAGTGCTAGTATTAGCAGGCGAACTGGCCATCCTCATAGACAACCAGGCTTCCTCCGCCGACCAGCTTGGCGGTGACCCGTTTCTTTTCGGTGTTCACCAGGTCCCAGTGCAGGGCGGAATCGTTGAACCCGAGTTCGGCCTTCCGGGCCTCGGTCAACTGGGAGGGGTCGCCATCGAAGGTGTCGGAATAGGAGCTGCCGAGCGCCACGTGGCAGTTGCCGTGGTCTCCGCCGAAGTTCTCGTCGAAGAGGGTGTTGGCCATGAACTTGTCGATTTTGGAGAAGCGGCGGTCGGTAAGGGAAAACTCGCCCAGCTTGTTGGAGCCGTTGTCCATGGCCACCTGTTTCTTGACGAACTCCTCGCCTTCCTCGGCCCGGACATCCACCACCTCGCCCTTCTTGAACTCCAGCCGGACGCCCTTGACCAGGTTGCCGCTTCGATAGGAGGGCTGGTCCGCGAAATAGACGCCTTCTGTTCCGCGCCAATCAGGCGAGAGGAACAGCTCGAAGCTCGGAATGTTGTGCCCGGAAATCCCCTTGAAACGGCGATGCTCGCCCGGGGTGACCACAAGGTCCACATGCTCGGATTCCACATGGAAGGACTCTACCGCGAGCCCGTTGAGCCAGTTCTTAATTTCCGAGGCTTGCTTGAAGATGTGTTCCCATTCGGCAACGGGATTCGCGGCGCGCAGATGGCAGGCCTTGATTATCTGCTCCGTGAACTCTTTTTTGGAAAGCCCGGCGCACCTGGCGTATTCGTCCGTGGGATGCACGCAGAGCGTCCAGCCGAATTCGCCCACTTCCTCGCGCTTGACCAGGATGTCCCGGTACGGTTTGCGGGCGATGGCGGTCTGGGCGATGCGTTTGGGGTCCACGCCGCTTAGGTGCGTCAAGCTCTCCGGGGCCAGGATGTGGATGGCTCCATGCAGGTTCTCGTAGAGTTCCTTTGTGCCGGGAGCGATGAATGTCAGTTGGCTCTCCCCGGCCTTCCGGTAGAAATCGAGCTCCATGTGCGAGGTAAAGGCCAATCTGGGTATGACGTTTATGCCCATGTCCATGAGTTTCGAGAACAGTATCTCGACGAGCTTGAGCCCGGCCAGGTCGTACTGAATGAGCACGTTGTCGCCGGGCACATAGGGGTTCGGGCGGGAAGTGGCCAGGCCCCAGAGCAGAACATCGGCATATTTATCGAGTAGTTTCGCGGTTAGCACTGCGTGATGGCTCCCGGAGATGATGTGATTAAGATGGTTGAGACGTCCACGCCGTTTGCCCAAAACCCGCCCGCTTGTAAAGCGGACATGGCGCCCTCCGCTCGTGGTTGAGAGCTCTCGTCGCGGCTTATGGTTCCGGACTCGTTAGAGCTGTAAGGAATCGCAAAAATCATTGTGTTCAGATGGGTTGATCGACCACCAACAATGCTGGAACCGTGGAAGTTCAGGCCTTTCCATGCATTCCTGGGGCTTGCATCTTGAAAACCCAGGTAAAATAGACTAAACGGCACTGCTCCAGAATCATGAAGGAGGCAGCAGATGCCCAAAGAAGACGCCATAGAAGTGGACGGAACCGTCCAGGAAGCCCTGCCCAACGCCATGTTCCGTGTGGAACTGGAAAACGGGCACGAGGTGTTGGCGCACATCTCCGGAAAGATGCGCAAATTCTACATTCGCATTCTTCCGGGCGACAAGGTCAAGGTTGAGCTCTCCCCCTACGATTTGACCCGCGGCCGCATTACCTACCGCATGAAATAAGGCCCCCATTCCGGGGGCCTTTCTCCCAATCGAAGATTCGACTGTATTGAACTCGATTCGTTAGCGGTCCACTCCCACCTTTGGAGTCTCTCTCAAGCCGAGCGCCCTTCCCCAAAGTGTTTTCCGCAGACCCCTCGCGTGGCGATCTCCTACATCTGTGAAATAAGTTCCATCAGATCCTTGTTCACCTCGAGCAACCGGTCGCGTATTTCCACCTGATCCACCCAGGGGCGTTCTCCAGCCTTGTCCAGGCGCTGTTTGAGAAGCGTGAACTTGGATTCGGTGTCCGACAGGATGAAGTTCCAGTCCACCTTGGGCATGGCCCGTTCCGTGTCCAGGGTGACAGCAGTGGTCAGTCCGGGTTTGAGCGTGCATTCTTCCAGGTATTCCGGCTTGTGCACGGTGAAACCGAAACGCGATTCGATAAGGCCCGACAAGGTGTTCATGGCCCCGTTCTCGCCGTGGACCAAGAACACTTCCATGCCGTTCTTCTTGAAATGCCTGAGCCAATCGAGAATCTGGCTTTGCCCCGCATGGGCCGAGAACCCGCCGATGGTCCAGACCTTGGCGGCCACCTGCACATCCTCGCCCAGGATCTTGATGGTCTTGGAGCCGTCCACGATCTTGCGGCCCGGAGTGCCCTGGCCCTGGTAGCCCACGAACACCACGCTGGCTCCCTTGCGCCAAAGGTTATGGCGCAGGTGATGCTTCACGCGGCCCGCGTTGCACATGCCGCTGGCCGAGATGACTATTGCAGGGCCGTCTGTTGTGTTTATGGCGCGGGATTCGTCCGCGGTGAGGGTGAACTTGAGGTTCGGCAGCTTGAACGGGTCTTCACCGTTGCCCAGCATTCCGGAAATTTCCGCATCCATGAATTCCGGATGCTGACGAAAGACCTCCGTGGCTCGAATGGCCAGCGGGCTGTCAACGTACACCGGCATGTCATGGGGAAGTTTTCCGGTTTTGGAGAGCATGTGCAGCGAGTACAACACCTCCTGGGTGCGTTCCACAGCGAAGGCAGGGATGATCACCTTCTCGCCGTGGGCGTATGAGAAGGAGATGGCCTCGGCCATTTCCTCCAGGCTCGACCCCAGGTCCTTGTGGTCGCGGTCTCCGTAGGTGGATTCCAGAAAGAGAAAATCGGCTTCTTCGGTAAACTTGGGGTCCTTGATGAGCAGCTGGTCCGGGCGGCCCAGATCGCCGGAAAACACCAGCTTGCTGGTGGTGCCGTTTTCCGTGACCCATATCTCGATGAAGGCCGAGCCCAGGATGTGGCCCGCGTCGCGGTAGATCACCTTGATGCCGGGCGCGGGCTCGAAGGGCACGTTGTACTCGATGACCTGCATCATGGGCATGACCGCTGCCGCATCCGCCTGGGTGTAGAGGGGTTCGACGGGCTTGCCGCCACGACGGGCATTCTTGCGGTTGGCCCACTCCGCCTCCATCTCCTGAATGTGGGCGCTGTCCTGGAGCATGAGCCAGAGAAGGTCCTTTGTGGCAGACGTGACGAATATCTTGCCCGAGAAGCCGTGCCTCACCATGCGGGGCAAAAGCCCGGAGTGGTCCATGTGGGCGTGGGTGACAAGAAAGAAATCGATCTTGCGGGGCTGGTAGACCGAGAAATCGGCGTTGCGCGCCTCGATCTCGCGGTTGCCCTGGTGCAGTCCGCAGTCCACGGCGAAACGGGTTCCGCCTGTTTCCATCATGTAGCACGAGCCGGTGACAGTCTTGGCCGCGCCCAGGAATTTGATCTTCATTCAGTCTCCTCGACGTGTTTCGGTTTCATGTCCAAAGGTCGGGCGGTAGTTACACCAATGCCAGGGGGATTCCAAGCCGCGAGCAGGCAAGGCCCGCATTGGAGAACAAGACGAGGACATTGGCTTTGCCGGAATTGTCTTCATTGGGCTGGCAATTATTTCATCCATTCACCCAGGCTGTAAGGATTATGTCAGGATACCGGGTTAGGAGAGTCCAACGCCTCTTGCAAAAACACAACATCTGAAGAGTTGTGGCCCGTAGAGTGTGATTGCAGCGACGAATCAAGGGTGTACACGCGATGCTTCAGTCTCTTTCGTACAGGACTGCTCACGCGGACTTTCTGTGTACCTCTCCTGTTGTCAAAACACTGTCCGCACTGGTGTTTTCTCTGGCTGTCGCCATGAGTGCGCCGCCCTGCTTGGCCATGGGCACGTATACCGTCACCAACACCAGCGATTCTGGGGCAAACTCACTTCGCCAGGCCATAACCAACGTCAACGCCGCGGCTGGAACGTCCTACACCATCGACTATAACATAACGGGTGGCGGCACGATCACGCTGCTCAGCAGTCTGCCGGATACCAACAAGTCCGTTTCCTTTGAGAACAAATCCGGCGCAACGGTTACGGTTTCGAATTCTATCGCTTCCACAGCGGCGCTTACAGTGGGGGGCTCGACAACCTTCGTCAACACCGACCCCCTGGTCATAAGCACGGTGCTTTCAAGCACTAGCGGCAACGCCCTGGGTATTTCCTCCTCCGCCGGAACTTCCCTGACCATCGGTTCGATTCCCAGCGCAATAAGCGTCACGGCCCAGGCTGGCACGAACGCTGCCTATGGAATCTACTCTTCCCGCGATCTGACCATATCGAGCGGCATGGCCGGAAACATCACCGCCATCGCAGGAACGCATACCGCCGTGGGAATCCTGAGCAGCGGCACCTTGAACGGCGGCAGCGCGGGCTCGCCCGTGACCATCTCCGGCACTGTTTCGGCCACCGCCAACGGCCTGGCCGTGGCCGTCGGTTCCGCTGGGGCCATGAACCTCACGGTAACCGGAAAAATAAGCGGCATCGACTCTTCCGGCTCCGGGGCGGGGTATGCCATCCGGGCCGGCAGCCCGGACGGCTCGGGTGGCTGGAATACCGGCAGCGCGAGCAACACCGTGACCCTGAACACCGGCGCGATCCTGGTCGGCAAGGTGGATTTGGGAACAGGAACGAACACCCTGAACCTCTACGGTTACGGCACCACCGGCACTCAATTCATAGGCGTGACCAATCTGGTGGCCGGGGACGGCGTGAACCAAGCGAACTGGATCCTCAATCCGGATGCATCCAGCCCCAGCACGTTCGCAAGCCTTACCATAAACACATATGCGGCCCTGACCATCAACGAAAACGTCACCATAAGCGGCAACACGCTTAACAACGGAAGCCTCACCTACGATATCGGCACCACCAAGTATTACGGCGGCATCATTTCCGGGACAGGCACCGTGGGCAAGCTCGGACCGGGCATTCTCTATTTAACTGGAAACAACACCTACTCCGGGGGAACGTTCATCAACGGAGGCACGCTCAACATCGCCTCGGACTCCAACCTGGGCGACGCATCCGGAACAGTGACTTTCGACGGCGGCACGCTCCAGGCGGGAGCGGCTCTTACCACGGCCAGGAGTATCACGGTAAACCCCGGTGGCGGGGCCCTGGACAACAACGGCAATCCCGTAACCCTCACTGGCACGTTCACCGGTTCCGGCCCCTTCACCTTCAAAGGCCAGGGCGTGACCTATTTCTCGGGAAACGGTTCGGGCTATGCTGGTTCGGCAACATTGACCAACGGCATCTTGCTGGTGAACTCGTCCGGTTCCCTGGGCGGCAGCCTCACCGTCAACCAGGGCGCGGCTCTTAGCGGGTACGGAACCCTGGGCAACGTGATCAACAACGGCCTCGTCTCACCGGGTGGCTCCATAGGCACGCTCAGCGTGAGCGGCAACTACACCCAGGGGGCCACGGCGGCGTTTATCGAAGAGATCGATGTGTCCGGGCGGTCCGATCTGCTCAAGGTGAGCGGCAGCGTCGCCCTTAACGGCGGCCTGCTCATGGTCAGCGCGCCAATCGCCTTCTATCAAACCGGCACGGTGTGGCCGGCCATTTCCGCCGGCAACGGACTGACCGGCTCCTTTTCCGGAGTTGCCAGCACGTTCCCATCGTACATCCTGAACTTTCTTCCGGTTTACACTTCCAACGCCACCCTGATCCTGACCACGCGCATCCCCTACGCCACGTTCGCGCCCAACTCCCGCGCCGCTTCCGCAGGCTTCGGCCTTAACAAGGGCGCCTACACCGCCAACGGCACATTCTCCGCAGCGATACTCTCCATGGACCTTGCCAGCCCGGCGGGCATCGCCTCCGCACTCAACCAGCTGCATCCCGAACCGTACGACGCCTACACCCAGACCGGGTTCGACACCGGCAGGCTGCTTACCGCGTCGGTTCAGTCCCGGCTGCACGCCCTGCGCACGGGCGAAGCACAGGGAGCCTTTTCCAGCCTCTTCGACGCCGCGCCGTCACAGACCTTCGCCTTTTCCGAAGCCGTGCACGGAGCATCCAGGACGGTGGAATCGAAAGATCCGCAGTCGCGCGTGAGCCTTTTCCTGCAACCCTTTGGCATGACCGCACGCCAGGGCGCTACGGGAGGGCGCACGCCGTATGTGAACAACGCGTGGGGTGTGCTGGGAGGAGTCGACTTTCAGCCATCACACGACATCGTGACCGGGGCCTACGTGGGCTACGCGAGCCGGAACCTGGCGCTTGGCGCTCCCGCGAACGACACCGGCCGCGCCGAGACCACAAGCCTTGGGATATTTGCCTCGCGCTTCAGCAGAAACTGGTTCGTGGAAGGCTCGGCACGTTTCGGTCTGGACTTCTACCAGACCAGGCGCACGGTTTCGGTTCCGGCGGCATCGTTCAAGGCGTCCTCGAACTGGAGCGGCTGGAATTTTTTCGCCAATTTGGGGGCGGGCTATGAGTGGCATTTGGGTAAATGGGCACTGGGTCCCGTGGGATCGCTTGATTTCGCGCGCATCGCCCAGAACGGATGGAGTGAGTCCGGCGCGGATTCCATAGGCCTTACCATCCGCCCGCGCGCCGACATCTCCATGCAAACGGCCCTCGGAGTAAGAGTTGCAAGGCTCGTCAACTCTTCCTGGGGCAGGCTCACTCCGGAAATCCGCCTGCTCTGGGGGCACGAATGGGCAAACGGCAGCCGGGACATAACCGCATATTATCAAGGCTCCGAGAACGCCCGGTTCACTACCAGGACCGTGCCGCCTTCCTCGGATTGGCTTGCCATGAGCGCCGCCCTGACCATCCAGTGTTCCAAACGGTTTTCGGTGGGCGCGAGGCTCAGCACGGACCTTTTCCGCCAGGAATATCAAACCCTGTCCGGCAGCTTGAGCCTCAAATACAGTTTCTAGCTTATGCACCCGGGGGAGAAAGCCCCGAACGGACTGCTCATCGCGAAGCCCGGCCACTCACAGGCTTGCGGTATGACGGCGGCCGAGGGTAACGTGTTCTGGAAGACCGCGATGCCACACCCAATGACGCACTTTCTCGTTACGGATGCCCAAGCCAGCCGCATGGATCAGGTGCGGGAATTGTTTCTGGAATACTCGGCCGGGCTTAAAATCTCCCTGTGCTTCCAAGGCTTCGACCAGGAGCTGGCCGGACTTCCCGGCAAGTATGCTCCGCCGGGCGGATGCATCCTCCTGGCTATGCCCGAAGACGCTAATGACGAAATGCCCGCGGCGGGCTGCGTGGCCGTGAGACCCATGGACGAGCCGGGAATCTGCGAGATGAAGCGGCTCTATGTCCGGCCTGAGTATCGCGGGCAAAAGCTCGGGCTTCTTCTGGCCGAGGCTGCCGTGGCCAGGGCCAGGGAAATGGGCTACCAAGCCATGCGCCTGGACACGCTCTCCAGCATGGTGGGTGCCATCGCGCTCTACGAGCGCCTGGGCTTCAGGGACATTGAGGCCTACTGCCACAACCCCCATCCGGGGGTCAGGTACATGGAGCTCGACCTCGGCGCGCCCTGAAGCATCCGCCCCCCAGGCCCACTCAGTCCTTGACGCGCCTCCAGGCTGAACATACCAGCGACGCCATGAACGACTTCGTGAACACCTTTCTCCTGGTCTATGCGGGCCTGTTTCCCATCGTGAACCCGGTGGGCAACGCGCCGATCTTTCTGGGCATGACCATCGACTGCACCGAGAACGACCGCAGGGCGCTAGCCAGGCGCGTGGCGGTGAACAGCTTCTTCCTGCTGCTTTGCGCGCTGTTCGTGGGTTCGCACGTGCTGGAATTCTTCGGCATCACCCTGCCGATCCTGCGTATAGCGGGAGGAGCGGTGGTAACCGCGTTCGGCTGGAAGCTTCTCCATGCCGGCGAGCGCATACAGGACCATAAGACACCCGGAAGCACCGGCATTCCCGTGAGCATGGCCGATTCCTTCTTCCCCCTCACCCTGCCGCTCACCGTGGGTCCCGGATCGCTCTCCGTGGCCATCACCCTTGGCAGCCGAAGACCCATCAGTTCCATGGACATCCCCCATTTCACCCTGCTCGGCAGTTCGGCCATTCTTGGAATCGCCGCCATCGCCGTCACCATCTACGTCAGCTACAGGTTCGCCAAACAGATCGTGGCGGCACTTGGCGAGAACGGCACCAACGTGATGCTCAGGCTTTCGGCCTTCATTCTGCTGTGCATCGGGATGGAAATCGTCTGGACCGGTTACAGAGAGCTTATGGGCATAGCGCGCTGAGCTGCCCGATTGGGAGTAGGATTTATCAACAAGGGCGAAATGTGATGTGAGGGAGGCCTCCGGCGGCCAAAGGGCCTTAGCCCTTTGGAATCCCGCGTATATTGAGGCTTCTTGAAACCGTCACGGCCCGGGCGCGTAGAGAACGCCGCAGGAAAGCCCCGACGTTCCCTGCAGGATGGCCTCGAAGGCGGAAAGCCCGGCCGGGTAGGACATGGACCAGCCTTTGGGGGAATAGACCAGAAATTCCGCGCCGGTGAAGGCGAAGGTCTTCGCCTGCTCGTCCACCGTGAACGTCATGCGCAGAAAAGCGCGTGCGGCCAGCACGAAGCCGCCCTGCCCGGCCCTGGGACAGGCCTGTATTTCTGGCAGATCCATGCGGTACTGGCCCGTGGCCAGGACGCGGGTAACTCCCTGGGCATCGGTGAATTGTTCCCAGGTTACTTCCTTGAACCCCGCATAGCTCTTGATGGCCAGGCCCACCGGGGCGGTGGGATTCTCGGGCACGGTGCCGTTCTGGACCAGTTCGACCCCGGATTGGCCGCAGGCCGACAGCGCTAAAACCAGCGCCAGCACAGCCACATGGCGAATCCAGGCCGCGAAGCCAAAAGGGATCCCAAAGGGCGTAGCCCTTTGGCCGCCGGAGGCTTTCTTCATGCCCTATTCCCCGTTGCGGCCATCGAATTTATGCCCTCAGGCCCCGGCGGCCTTGAAGGCCTGCCCCAGCATGGCCTTGGCCTCGTCCTGGATCTGTTTCAGGTGCTTGCTTCCCTTGAAGCTCTCGGCGTAGATCTTATACACCGCCTCAGTCCCGGAAGGCCGGGCGGCAAACCACCCGTTTTCGGCCACGACCTTGAGTCCGCCTATGCTGGCGCCGTTGGACGGGGCCTTGGTGAGCTTGGCCTGGATCGGTTCACCGGCCAACACGGTAGCGGTTACGTTTTCCGGGGTGAGCCCGGCAAAGGCCTTCTTCTCGTTCTCGGTGATTGGCGCGTCCACCCGCTCGTACACAGGCGAACCGAAGCGCTCGGTGAGCCCCTGGTACATGACGGCGGGATCGTGCCCGGTGACGGCCGTGATCTCGGCTGCCAAAAGATCCATGATGAAGCCGTCCTTGTCCGTGGTCCACACGGTTCCGTCCTTGCGCAAGAACGAAGCCCCGGCGCTCTCCTCGCCTCCGAAGCCGAATTCGCCGGACAAAAGCCCCTTCACGAACCACTTGAAGCCGACTGGCACCTCGGAGAGTTTGCGCCCGAGCGTCTTGGCCACCCGGTCGATCATGGAGCTCGACACCAGTGTCTTGCCCACGGCCGCGCCGGCCGGCCAGCCGGGACGGTGCTGGAAGAGATACCAGATGGCCGTGGCCAGATAGTGATTGGGGTTCATGAGCCCGCCCGTGGGGGTGACGATGCCGTGGCGGTCGTAGTCGGGGTCGTTGCCGAAGGCCACGCCGTAGGAGTCCTTGTGCCCGATGAGCCCGGCCATGGCGTACGGGGAGGAGCAGTCCATGCGGATCTTGCCGTCGCGGTCCAGGGTCATGAAGGAAAAGGTCGGGTCCACCACATCGTTGACCACGGTCAGGTTCAGGCCGTAGCGCTCGGCCAGGGGCTCCCAGAAGGCGATGCCGGAGCCGCCCAGCGGGTCCACGCCGATGCGTAGGCCGCTCGCCTTGATGGCGGCCATGTCCACCACGTTTTCCAGGTCGGCCACATAGGGCGTGATGAAATCGTATGCCCTGATGTTCGCGGCCTTGAGCGCATGTTCAAAGAGCGTGCGTTTCACACCGGAAAGGCCCTTGGCCAGATAGGTGTTGGCCAGGGTCTGGACTTCCTTTGTGATGTCCGTGTCGGCCGGGCCGCCCGAGGGCGGGTTGTACTTGAAGCCGCCGTCCGAGGGGGGGTTGTGCGAGGGGGTGATGACGATGCCGTCGGCCAGCCCGGACTCGCGGCCGCGGTTCCAGGTGAGGATGGCGTGGGAGATCACCGGGGTCGGGGTGTAGCCGTCCCAGTTCATGAACACGTCCACGCCGTTGGCTGCCAGAACCTCAATGGCCGAGATCATGGCCGGGGCCGAAAGAGCGTGGGTGTCCATGCCGATGTAGAGGGGGCCGCTTATGCCCATGGCCGAGCGGTAGTCGCAGATGGCCTGGGTGGTGGCCAGAATGTGGGCCTCGTTGAAGGAGCCGCGCTCCGAGGTGCCGCGATGCCCGGAGGTGCCGAAGGAAACGGCCTGGGCCGGGTCCTTGGGGTCGGGCTTTATGGAGTAATAGGCGCTCACCAGCTTGGGAACATTGACCAGCATGGAGCGTGGCGCCGGCTTTCCGGCCAGGGGATGCGTGGACATGAGCAAAGCTCCTATTGGTGCTTGTAATCCGTGGAGGCGTGAAACTTGTCCAGCATGGAGCTGAACTGCTTCACGAAATCCTTGAAATCCTCATAGGTCATGTCGGTCTTTATGCCTATGCCTTCCGAGGAAAAACAGTGCGAGTCCGAGAAGCAGCAGACGTCGAACTCAATGTCCACATACACGGTATTGGGCTTTTCGAAATAGCGGTTGAAGACGATGCTGCCGTCCGGATCGATCATGTCGATCCGGCCGGTGCCGAATCCGCCAACCAGGGCTTCCAGCCCGTCCAGGGTGTACTTCACGCTGTCGGCGTAGAGGTTCATCCGGGTGATGGAATAATCATCCGTCACGTGCAGGGCCGGGTTGAACACCGGCTTGCCGTCGATGGTGGTGACCACTTCGATGGAATAGCCGTAGTCCGTTGCTTCCAGATCGATTTCCACGCCAAGCACGCTGGAATTGACCTTCAATGCGCATCTCATGTCCGTCTACCTTCTGTTACTGCTTGGGCTTGCCCTGCAGACCGGTGTTGTCGAAAATGCTGTATTCCTTCGGAGGGGTGTACTGAAACAAGTCTTTTGGTACCGAAGGATTCAGCTTCACGTTGGCAAGCGTGACGTCGTTTATGTTTCCGTAAAAATCCTCGATGCTTATGCGCGCGAGCATGTTGGACTTGGAATCAACCCAGGCATAGGCCAGCACCATGCTGGGTTCGGCTTCGCGAGGCACGAGCTTGAGCTTCACCTGGCCTTCCGGAGCGCCCTGCTCCTCCTGGATGTGGAAGTCCTCACGCAGGTTGCCCTTGCCGGAGAGGAACCGCAACATGGTCTTGGAACCAAGGACATCCTCCACGGCGTACCGGTAGGCGGCCTTTTCCTCGGGGAATGCGTTCCAGACCACATCTTTGCCCACCACCAGGAGTTCCTTCTCGGGCTTCTCGGTGTCCCAGCGGATGAGCGCGGGCTGGGCAAACACCAGGCGCCCGGTGCGGGTTTCCTTTTCCTTGCTGGCCGCGTTGACCAGCACCTGGGTGAAATCGGCGGAAAAAGCGGAGAGTGTTTGATAATTCTTCTGCACCTTGTCCGTCAGGGCCGGGATATCGGCCGCAAGGGCGGCTTGAGCGAACACTGTAAAAAGCAAGGCTGAAATGAAACGCGAAAGCATGTGTATCCTCATTCTATTCCATTGATTGTATTGCCGCGAACACGGCCTGGGCATCCAGGACCACGCCCATGTCCGGGGTGAGTTTGTAGGGTGTGGCGTGGATGTCATGGCGAAAAAGCGCCTGGGTGAAAAAGGGTCCCAACGAACCTGGAATCACCAAAAATTTCGCGGCCCGGATGTTGGAGCGGGAAAGCAGCAGCTGGCCGACTCCAGTATACAGGGAGGCCGGAGAGAGATCGGTGGTGACATGAAAAGCGGCCAGCACGGTGTTGTCCGGCGACGTAAGCACTATGTCGCTGCTGGCCAAACTCCCCACTTTATATCGTAAAGACCTTGAATTGATGAATTTCTCAAGCTGGTCGCGTGTGCCGGAAACCACGGTGTCCGTAAGCCGGTCCCGGGAATCTCCAGTTGAGGACGAATCCGCGACGCACGCCGCGGCCTTGTGTCCGAAGCACAGCCTCCCTTTTCCCTGGGCCAAAAGCCCCTGGCAGTTCCATTGCCGGTAGTCGTTCACGGCGCTCACGAACCGGAAAACGTTATAGCCCACGCTGGGGCCCAAAATGCTCGTAAGAATGAGCGACTGAAGGTCCTTGCCATCCGGGCCGGTGACGCTGTGTGCGGTCAGGTCGTACCCGTGTTCGTCCAGGTACCTGGTAAACGACGCCTCGTCGCGGGTCAGCTTGCCCGTGTTGGCCAGGAGCACGTCCTTGCCGAATCGGACGAAGAAGCCGTTCATGCGCTTGTCGAACCCGGATTTGGGAATGCTCATCTCGCAGACAGGTTCAAGGCTTATGCATTCCGAAGGATCTCGCAGGCCGAACTGAAGCCAATGACGGTTCTCCATGGATCTGTGGGAAAACCAGAAACGAAACCCCGCATGCCACAACACGGTGCCTTGAAGCCAGCTGCCGCGCCAGCGAACGGACGCGCTCACTGGCCGGCACTCCTGGCTCAAATGGCCCAGGAAGAGCTGAAACGCATGTTCCGCTTCAGCGGAATCAAGAATGATGCGCATGGCAGATCAGTCTTTTCCTTTGAGCACCACGCGGGGCTTGCTTCCGTCCGCCGGGCCCAGGAGCCCGTCCCGTTCCATCTGCTCGATGAACCTGGCCGCCCGGTTGAAACCGATCCTGAAACGCCGCTGGATGAGCGAAATGGAGGCCTTGCCCTGCTCCATAACGAAATCCAGGGCCTGTGGATACACCGGATCGGTAAGAGATTCGTCGTCGCCGTCCCCGCCCGGGACGCCGCCGTTGCCGCCAGAAGAATCCGACCAGCTGGCCAGGTCGATGAGATAACTGGGGGCCTGGCGCTCCTTCCAGTAGTCCACCACGCGCACCGTTTCCTCATCGGACACGAAGGCGCCGTGCATGCGAACCATCTTGGCTCCGCTCGGCTTGAAAAGCATGTCGCCACGGCCGAGCAGGTGCTCGGAGCCCACGGTGTCCAGGATGGTGCGCGAGTCGTGCCTGCTGGTCACCTGGAAGGCGATGCGGGTGGGGAAGTTGGCCTTGATAAGGCCCGTGACCACGTCCACGCTGGGGCGCTGGGTGGCCAGGATCATGTGGATGCCGGAAGCCCGGGCCAGCTGGGCCAGGCGCACGATGGCTATTTCCACTTCCTTGGCTGCGGTCATCATCAGGTCGGCCAGTTCGTCAATTATGAGCACCAGATAAGGCATGGGCTCAACCACTTCGGTGTCCGGGGACGGATGGGCGGCCAGTTTGGCGGCCTTCTCGTTGTAGCCGTCGATGTTTCGCACCCCGAGAGCGGCCATGGCCTCGTAGCGCCTGTCCATCTCGGCCACGCACCAGTCCAGGGCGGATTTGGCCATGGCCATGTCCGTGACCACGGGGTGCACCAGATGCGGCAGGTCGGAGTACATGGCCAGTTCTATGCGCTTGGGATCGATGAGCAAAAGCTTCACTTCGCTCGGCTGGGCCTTGTAGAGTATGGAGAGCAGGATGCCGTTTATGCACACGCTCTTGCCGCTGCCCGTGGCGCCCGCCACCAGGAGGTGGGGCATGCGGGCCAGGTCGGCCGTGAAGGGCTTGCCCTGGATGTCCTTGCCCACGCTCAAGGTGAGCTTGGAGGCGGAACCGGTGAAGGCCTCGGATTCGAGGATCTCGCGCAGGTAGACGGTCTGGCGTTTGACGTTCGGTATCTCCACACCCACGGTGTCCCGGCCGGGGATGGGCGCCTCAATGCGGATGGCCATGGCCTTCATGGCCAGGGCGATGTCGCTGGTGAGCCCTGAAATGCGGCTCACCTTCACGCCCGGAGCGGGCTTAATCTCGAACATGGTGACCACGGGGCCGGGTACTATGCGCACCACCTCGCCCTGGATGCCGAAATCAGTCAGGCAGGTCATGAGGCTGGCGGCCTGGGCGCGCAGGAAGTCCTCGGAGGGGCCTCCGGTCTGGGCCGGAACCGGGGTGAGCAGCTGCAAGGGAGGCAGACCGCCCTTGCCGGGAACAAGCTTGGGCTGGGGCTTGGCCTTGGGCTTGGCGGCTCTTTCGCTCTTGGCGGGGCGCTTGACCGGGAATTCCTCGTCGCCCTCATGGCCGGACGACGCGCCGTGAGCATCCTCCTCGCCGTGCTCCCGTTCTTCACGGCCAGGGCCGAACAGGAAACGCATGATGCCTGGGCCTATTATGTCCCAAATTCCGGCAAGGAAATTCTTCACGCGGGTGGTCTGCTCCTCCCAGGATATTCCCAGGAAAAGCTGCAGGGATATAACGGCCAGGAAGGTGACCAAAAGATACATGCCCACCGGATGCAGGAACCTGGCGCCGACGCGGTAGAGCGCCGCCCCCACGTAGCCGCCCCCGGCCACATGGTTTATGCGAAGCCCTAACCCCGGCCAGTCCGAACCAAGCGTGACCAGGCAGACCAGAAACAGGCCGAAAAGCCCGGCCCAGTGCCTGCGCGTGATGCCCATGAGGGGGAAAAGCCTGCGGATGCCCGCATAGGTGATGAGCGCGGGCACGAACCAGGACGCCAGGCCGAACATGTCGGCCAGAAGTCCGGCCATGTAGGAGCCAAGAACGCCGGTGAGGTTTGCGACCTCGCGGCCCTTGACCATGGTCTGGTTGAAGGTGGGGTCCAGGGGGTCGAAGGAGTACAGGGCCAGGACGAAAAACAGCGCCACGAATATCAACGTGACCCCGGCCAGTTCCACGAGAATCTTTTTGCGTTCCGTAACTGTATCCACGACGCCTCGATTAGGTTTACTCAAGGCCTGTCATTACTCGAAAAAGTAAACGATTAAAAGCCGGTTCAGCACGTAAACAGGCTTGCCCGAACAACCCCAGCCAGCCATTCCATAACAAAAGGCCGTGAAGCAGCGCTCCACGGCCTGAAAGAAGCGGGATATTCAAGCTACACGCGGCCCAGGTATTCCCCGGAGCGGGTGTCCACCTTGATCTTTTCGCCTTCGTTCACGAACAGCGGCACGTTCAGGGTGATGCCGGTGGACAGGGTGGCGGGCTTGGTGGCGCCGCTGACCGTGTCGCCCTTGACCCCAGGCTCGGTGTGGGTGACCTCCAGGATCACGGACGCGGGAAGGTCCATGTCCAGGGCCTTGCCGCGGTACATGAGCATGGTCAGCTCCATGCCGTCCACCAGATAGCCGCCCTTGTCGCCCAGCACCTCGGCCTCGACAGAAAACTGCTCGTAGCTTTCCATGTCCATGAAGACGTAGCCGGAGCCGTCCTTGTACAGGAACTGCATCTCCTTGGTCTCCATGTCGGGCTTTTCCATCTTCTCGCCGGAGCGGAAGGTGTTTTCCACCGTGCGGCCGTTGAGCATGTTTCTCAGCTTGGTGCGGACGAAGGCGCCGCCCTTGCCGGGTTTCACGTGCTGGAAGTCGACTATCTCGTAGGGGATGTTATCCAGCTCGATCTTGAGGCCTCTTCTGAAATCAGTGGTGGAAAGCATTGTATCTCCTTGACGATCAAATATTCTTCTTGAGCCAGTGTTGCCACAGGGCAGAAACCGCGAGCACATAGCTCATCATGCCGAAACCCGCAATCACCCCGATCGAGCTCTGGCCGATCAGGCTCTGGCGGCGCAGGGGCTGGTCGGTGCGCGCGAATATGTTGGAAAGATGCACTTCCACGCAGGGCACGCCGATCCAGGCCAGGCAGTCGGCCAGGGCCAGACTGGTGTGGGTGTAGGCTCCGGCGTTGAAGGCCACGCCGTCCAGCTTGTCGCGCCAGGCCTGTTCCAGGCGGTCGATCAACTGCCCTTCCCCGTTGGCCTGGAAGGTGGACAGCTCGATGCGCGAGGCCACCTCGCCGAGGGTTTCCTGAACCATGGTCGCCAGGGCGTCCATGCCGAGAGAACCGTAGATCTCCGGCTGGCGCTGCCCGAGGTGGCCGAGGTTGGGGCCGTTGAGAACCAATATGCGGCATTTGGTCATGATCTCACCTTAGCTTGCTTTCGTGGGATTTCAAGGTATCCTGCGGACCCGCACAACGCTATACGGAATCAACCAGCATGCGCAAGACGCTCACACTCGAAAAGACGATATACAGCCAGTCCGACCTGACCATGCCGGACGCCCCCCAGCTGGCCATGGCCGGGCGCTCCAACGTGGGCAAGTCCTCCATGATAAACCGCCTGGCCGGGCGCAAGCAGCTGGCCAAAACCAGCTCCACCCCTGGCAAGACCCAGAGCATAAACCTCTACAAGGTAACCCCCGGGGACTACTACCTCGTGGACCTGCCCGGTTACGGCTACGCCAGGCGCTCCAAAGAGGAGCGCGCCAAATGGGCCAAACTGATCGAAAGCTACATTTCAGGCAGCCAGTGGCTCAAGGTGGTGGCCGTGCTCATCGACTGCCGCCTGCCCCCCCAGGCCAGCGACCTGGACATGGTGTCCTGGGTGAGGTCCTCCGGGTTGCAGGTGCTGGGCGTGCTCACCAAGGCCGACAAATGCAGCCAGCGCGAACGCCAGGCCCAGAAATCGCGCTGGACCGGGCTTCTGGGAGAACCTCCCGTGCTTTTCTCTTCCGTGAACGGCATGGGGCAGGAGGAACTCTGGGAACGCATCGACGCCGTGCTGGCGCGTCCCGAACCCCTGCCTGCCGACGATGATACCGATCCAGCCGAATAAGCGCCTGCCCCACTAGGACTTGGGCGGGCGCCCTCTGCGCGCCTTCGTCTTACGGAGTCTTGTTGTGCTCCTGCCTGATGGCCGCCTTGCCTGATGCGGCGGACAAGAAGGCCGGGTTATTTTTCAGGATTCTTGAAAAAGTCGCGCAGGAACTCCTGCTCCTTGGGCCCCAGATTGAATCGCATCCCGGCATCTTCCAGAGCTTTGCCCAGGGCCTGGCCAGCGGCTTTCTGCTCGCTGATCCAGGCAACGGCTTTTCGCATCAGTTCCGACTGAGGCATGACGGTCGACATGGTCTGTACTCCGTTTGTGTCGTTCATTACCAAATGGCAATAATGAATCTAACGTATGCCCATGGGGGTTGCAAGGAGCATGGGACTGTCGTACCCCGGCGCCTGGCTTTTTCCGCTTGGGTCACACCCCTAGCGAATGAAGCGGGGGCTTGAACTCCAGGCAAACCGCGGCGCCACAGCCCACCCGCTGCAAGCGCTGTTTGAGAAAAGGACTGACAGATGGATCCCTGGCTCAGCACGATAGTATTAGGCATAGTGGAAGGCCTGACAGAGTTCTTGCCCGTTTCTTCCACAGGCCACCTCATTCTGACCGGCGTTCTGCTCGGCCATTCCGGCGACAAGGCCGCCTCCTACGACATCATCATTCAGCTCGGCGCCATCCTGGCCGTGGCCGTGATGTACCGGGAACGTTTCGCTGCCCTGGCCTTTCCCCAGCCCAGGCAGCGTTTCGCGGGCAAACGCGGGCTCATCCTGCTCGCCCTCACCTGCCTCCCCGCATCGATCGTGGGCTTTTTGGCGCACAAGGCCATCAAAACCCATCTTTTTCATCCGCTGCCCGTGGCCCTGGCCCTTGTAGCGGGCTCCATCATGATTCTCATCGTGGAGAGCAAAAAGTCGGCCTGGGAGAAATACCACGACTTGGACGACGTCTCCCCCGCCCTGGCCCTGGGGATCGGGCTTTTTCAATGCTTGTCGCTCTGGCCCGGCTTTTCGCGTTCGGCCTCGACAATCCTGGGCGCCATGATCCTGGGCGCCAGGAGAAAGCTGGCCGTTGAATACTCCTTCATAAGCGCCGTGCCCATCATGATAGCGGCCACCAGCTACGAGACGTACAAGAGTTGGGGAGAATTCAGCGCGGACGATCTGCAGTTTTTGGCCATCGGATTCGCGGTCTCCTTTTTCTCGGCGTGGCTGGCCGTGAAGTGGTTCATCGGCTTGGTGAGCCGCATGACGCTTCGTCCTTTCGCCATCTACCGCATCGTGCTTGCGGCCGCGGTATTCTTCTTCTGGCCTTCGTAGACAAGCATGGAAAATAGGGTTGCAATGCAGGGCCGGAGTGTGTATTTAGCCCGTCCTGCCGCGAGGCAACAAACGTGGCGAGGTAGCTCAGTCGGTTAGAGCATGCGGCTCATATCCGCAGTGTCGGGGGTTCAATTCCCTCCCTCGCTACCACGTATACTCAGGGATCGGACGCAATCGTCCGGTCCCTTTTTTTCTAGCGGGCTGTATTCCCAACCTCCAACCGAAGAGGATCACATGCGGTCATTACTTCTTGCTCTTGTCATCCTGACCCAGCTTTGCACTCTGGCCTACGCGCAGGCCTCACCGCCGGAAGCCAATGCCCCCGCCCCCAAGCCGGCCACCACGAATACCCCCCAGGTCAACGACACCGACAAGGAAAGGGTGCAGAGCCGCTGGGGCACCTCCACCGGAGCCACGACCCAAAAGACCGCGAACACAGGCAAACCCGTAAAACCCCAGAAACAGAATTCTTCGGGTGCCACCCAATAATTCTTAACGCCATTATCCCGCCAACACTTCAGAAGGCCCTCCGGGATAATTCCCGGAGGGCCTTCCGGATTGATGCCCCCCTTTAAGCTGTGGGCCAACCGTTGCCCCTAAGCTGACAAATACCTGTCAAAGAGACCATACGCACCTACATATATTGACCGTGCCATGGCATTACTATAAAAAAATAATTTATAGAAATGACGACACATTAGCGACCTGAAAACCGCTATACACCGGGGGCAAAATGGCTAGACACCTGACAAACCCTCTGCGATCAACGCTTGCCGCCACTGCGGCCTTGGCGTGCTTGCTCCTGTGCACCGTTCCAGCCCTGGCCGAAAACATTCGCGGAACAAGCACGGGCCCGGCCACGGCCAAAGGCTACTCCCACCCGGACCAATACATACATGTTCAGTCCGTAAAAATTGCCGACAACATGGAACCGGTCATTCCCCACCCGGAGCAGGACAAGGCAGCGCGCGAAAAGCTTGCCGCTCTTGAACGCAAGTTTGGGAAAAAGCCCAACATCCTGGTTTTTCTGACCGACGACGTCGGCTGGATGGACACCGGATTCAACGGCGGCGGCATCGCTGTGGGCAACGACACTCCCAACCTGGACAAATTCGCCGCCAACGGCTTGATCATGACCTCGGCCTATTCCCAGCCGAGCTGCACCCCGACCCGGGCAACCATCCTGACCGGGCAGCTCCCTGTGCACCACGGCCTGCAATACCCCCCCATGTACGGCCAACCCGGCGGACTGGACGGCGCCATCACGGTGGCCAAACTGCTCTCGGACCAGGGCTACGTGACCCAGGGCATCGGCAAATGGCACATGGGTGAAAACGAAGGCTCGCTGCCGCAGAACGTCGGGTTCGACAATTTCCGCGGTTTTCTCTCGGTCTCGGACGAGTACACCGAATGGCGCGACGTGAACGTGAACCCCGAGGTGGCCTTGAGCCCTGACCGCTTCGCCTTCATGGAGAAGTCCAGCTTCAGCAAAAGCGATGTGCAATGCGTCAAGGGGCAGAAGGAGTGCAAGGACCTTCGCCAGATCGATTTGGACGTGATCAAAAACCTGGACCAGGATTATACGGCTTACGGCGAAAAGTTCATCAAGGAGCAAGCCAACAGCAAAAAGCCATTCTTCCTCTATTTCGGAACCCGCGGCTGCCACTTCGACAACTACCCGAACGACAAGTTCGCCGGGAAATCCCGGGCCCGCACCTCCTTTTCCGACTGCATGGTGGAAATGGACGACATCTTCGGCCGTCTCATGAAAGCCCTCGAGGATTCCGGCCAGCTCGAGAACACCCTGGTCATCTTCTCCTCGGACAACGGGCCTGAAGGTGAAGTGGCTCCGTATGGACGCTCCCCCTTCCGTGGCTACAAGGGAACGACCTGGGAAGGCGGCGTGCGCGTACCGACATTCGCCTATTTCAAGGGAATGATCTCCCCGCGCAAAACAGAAGGGCTCTTCGACCTGGCGGACATCTTCCCCACCGCCCTATCGCTGGCGGGCAAACCGGGAGCCGAGCTCTCAAAGCTGTTGCCGGCCAACAGGTATGTGGACGGCATCGACCAGACCTCCTTCCTTCTTGCCGATGGCGGCAATTCCAACCGCAAAAGCGTCTTCTACTGGATGGGTTCAACGTTCGCCGCGGTTCGCATTGATGAATTCAAGTACCACAGGGCCGTGCAGATCACCGACATGATCACCCAAAAGGGCCTGAACGCCGGGTTCAGCGGCGGGATCGTGGAAAAGACCGGGGGACTGGTCATGTTCAACCTGTACACCAACCCCCAGGAGGACGACTCCATCGGCATCAGGCATATTCCCATGTGGAATCTGCTGGTCCAGGAGTTCAGCCGCTATCGTATGGTACTGCAAAAATACCCGCCGAACTTCAAACTGGGCGGATCGTATTGATCAACATGGCATTTAGGCTGCCGCTGGTGCCGGGGCTGGACCGAGAAAGAAGGGCCAGCCCCGTGCCCATCGGCCGCCACAGCCATTCGCGCTCTCAGAACTCAAGAATTCATCGCTTACGGGTCTCGACACCAGGCTTTCATTGGAACGGGACAAGGCCTTGTTGACCACAGCTGCCAAAGGAGGGGGAATGCGATTTCTCAAAGGGTTACTTTCCGCGTTGTTGGCCTGTTGTCTGGTTGTGGGGATTTCCTCTTTTTGCGTGGCTGAAGAAACAAAGACAAGCGAAGATCTTCAAAAGCTTTCCCAGCAGGCGAGCAACCCCGTCGGCAACCTCTGGATGCTGGCCAACCAGTTCAACCTGAACTTGCTGAAAAGCGACACCGTCAGCATTTTCAAAGAGCATAAGGACCAATTCGTCTGGAACTTCCAGCCGATAATGCCGATCAGCCTTTTAGACAGCGTACGGATGATCGTACGGCCGGTGATTCCTCTGGCGAATGTCCCTGTCGTAACCGGAAGAAACGACATCAACTACACCTTCGGGCTCGGGGACATCGGGCTTTTGACCATGCTGGCTCCGAACACAGACTCCCTGACTGGCTTCATGTGGGGCGTGGGCCCAACCGCGGTCTTCCCCACCGCCGGGGACAAATCCCTGGGCAAAGGCAAATGGCAGCTCGGTGCGGCGGCGGCAGCGCTCTACATCAACGAGAAATGGGTGGTGGGCGCCTTCCCGCAGCACTGGTGGTCCATTGCCGGCGATGCGACCAGACAGGACGTGAGCTACACGAACATCCAGTATTTTCTCTGGTATTCGCCTTTTCCGACCTGGCAGATCGGCATGGGCCCCAACGTGACCATCGACTGGGAACAGAAGAAGGCGGAAGATCGTCTGACTTTGCCGGTGGGTCTCGGGGTGGCCAAGATATTCCGATTGGGCAAGCTTCCGATCAAGATGTCTTTCGAGGCGGATTACTCGGTGGTTCGCCCCCGAAACGTGCCCAGCAACGAGTGGACGTTCAGAATCAATTTCACGCCGATCATCAGGAGCCTGCTCTAATAAGCTGTTGGATCGCCATGTGATCCTTGGGGATGCCTGAATTCTCTGGAACAAAAAGATTCGTCGATGTGATGGCCGGATGATAGCCGCAAACATGAACGAAACGGATTGATCCTTCCCCAGTGATCAAGCGAAAAGAAGGGAGCCGGGCATACGTGCCTGACTCCCTTTTCTTTGTCTCATGATATTTCAAGGATTTTTCCTCATCCTTTGGACAAGAAACCTGATGGCGAAATGTTCGTGTCCACTGGATCAGGAACGAATTGATCAGGAGGCGTGAAAATCCCGAGCCGAAAACTCGGCCTTTTCATAGAAGGAGAAATCATAGGCAACGGAGCTGTCCTCGGCAGCCATGGCGGCTACGCCAGCCCTGGACAACCACTCGTAGAGCCCGCTGCCCTGAAGCGCGTCCATGGTTTCGAAAGCCGCTTGCCACGGCGAATCCCCTCCGCTTTCGGTACAGGGCGATGCCGCCTGCCCAAGCCTGGAAAGGTCAATGCGCAAAAAAGCCCACAAGGCGGGATAGCGCGAAAAACGAACGCCCAGACCGTTCCACCAGGCTTGTTTCAGGTTTTTGGTGTCGATGCCCTTTGCCTCAAGGTGATCCAACGTATCCAGAATGGTATAACTGAGAAAAACGATCTCAAGGTAAATGAAGAGCGGCTCTTCCCTGTCGATGGCCGTCTGGACGCGCTCCCCGTGGGGCAAGGCCAGCACCACCGTGGCGTACTTGGCGATGTCCGGAGTATCCAGGGCATGCGTCTTCACATGCGCGTGGCACCACTTCCAATAGCGCCTGAGCATGGCCACGCGGGTGATGCGCCGCACCTGGCAGGCCCTGGCCTTGTCTTCTATCCAGAGCTTGAGCCCCATTTCCCGCAACCTGTTGCAGAAGAAATGGTCTTCGCAAACCTCTCCCTGGAAGCCGGCCAAACCGCCCGAAGCGGCCCAGACCGAACGCCTCAGAAGAAAAGCGTTGCCCGGAACGAACACCGTTTCCCCGGCCACGCCCAGATTGTGGTTGTCGCCGAAAGTCCTTTGATAGCGTGAGACGAGGTCGTCGCCGGAAAGATAGATTACAGGGCCTGAAACCAGCCCGACTTCCGGCTTGAGCGCGAAGGGAAGACACGTGGACAGCCAGGAAGGAACCACGCGGGTGTCGCAGTCCATGGCCAGCAGAACCTGGGAATCCGCCGAAGAGATGGCCTCATGCTTGGTGTGGGGGATCCCCAAGTTCGAGCCATGACGGATCACCTTCACAGGAACAGGGCATGCCGGCGCTTGGTAGGGCTCTGCGGAACCGTCGTCAACGACCACAACTTCCCGGGGACGGACGTCCCAGCCCGCCATGTCTGCGAGAAGGCCGTCCACGAAGTGGCCGTCATTGTAGGTATAGGTGACGAGGCTGACGTCGGCGGTGTTCATTTTTTACCCCGGCCTTAAACAGAGCAAAGACCGTTCCATAAGGCTCATATGGGGGGCTTCGTTCAAGAAAAGGCAGGGGGTTGTCTGTCAGGCGGTTCCGGAATTGGCGGACCGCAGGGAGCTTAAAAACAGCCCTGCCCCGCCAACGAAAAGAACCAGAATGATCAGGAGATCAAAAAGCGACATGCTGGCAAACGAGAACTGGATGGAGGCGATGACACCGACGCAGAGAGCCACCAGGCTGCCTAAGCCGAGCAACCATCCAAAGGGATTGCGGGCGTTGTAGAATATCATGGCAATGCCAAGGATCATTGGAATAAGCGTCATCCCCGTGGTGAAACGCACTCCGCCGAAGGCAAAGAGGGAATAGCCGAAGTTGAAGAGATGGTAGACCCGGATTGAATTCAGGAAAAGATAACCGCCAGCGATCATCATCCCGAGCCCCAGGAAAAAACGTCCCGCCCCGCCAGGTGTGCCGCCAGCTCCATTGATTGCCATGCGTGGCTGGTTAGCCGATCATGGACAGCAGGGCAACCCTGTCGTTGGCTGTACTGTACAGAATCTCGGTATTCCCACGCTACAATACCATACCAAAAAAGTATGATACAAAGAATGAATGCCTTCAATTGTTCCCGCCTCATGTACTTCCACTGCCTGTAATCTGAAACTGCAAGGAGCCAATCAGCGAGCAGTCATGCACCTTGGCGAGGAAATGCTTTGCATTTGTGAAAAATTTAGTTATCATCCCAAAACACTACCAAGTTGGGATGATACGACGGCGTTTTTCACAGTTCCGGGCACGTCGGTCATCCAGGTTCATGGTGCAGCCGGATTCATTCGTCTGAACGTTCCGCTGTATCCGCTAACTGAATAATTCGTGCGTGACGCGACAACCGTCGCGAACGTCATTTTTCTTCCGATGCTTTCTGACATGCCGCTGCAACGTCTGTCTGTTCTCTGCATTCGTTGCCTCATTGCGTTCATCCGGTGGCATCGAACCCACATCGGCAATCCGGCGAACTGTAGACAATACAAAGGAGGAAACTCAATGAAACGTCTCGGGGGGCTTCTTTTATTCACCACCCTGATGCTCGGCTGCGCGAGCCTGGCCATGGCCGCAACCGAAGTGAAAATGGTCGGCGATGCGCGCATCCATGGCAACTTCTGGTCGAAGTTCGACTACACCGGCTGGAACAACAACGGCACCAAAACCGCCGACTCCTTTGTCATCTGGGAACGCTTCCGCCTGCGCACCGACTTCATCGCCAACGAGAACCTCAAGTTCCGCCTTGGCATCCGCGTCCAGAACCGGGTCTGGGGTAACGACACCTTCACCGTGGACAACCCGACCACGGCCCTAGACGTCTACCAGGCCTTCCTGCAGTTCAAATGGCCCGGTACGGACGTCATGTTCACCATCGGCATGCAGGACTTCGACCTGCCCATCTCCAACCCCATGCTGGCCTCCAGCCCGGTGATCGGCGGCACCCGCCTGGCCGCCGCCGCGGTGTCCATTCCCGTGTGCGACGCGTTCAAGATCACCGGCGGCTTTGCACGGCTCCTGGATACCAACAAGGATTTCGATCCTTCCACCACACAGGTGCCCGACGAATTCGACGCCTATTTCCTGACCCTGCCCATCACCGTGGAAGGCTTTGCCGCCACCCCGTGGGCAATGCTCGCCGTGGCCGGCCGCAACGCCGGGTACACCACCATCGGCACGGGTTCCAACCGTTTCTCGTCCGAGACGTTGTCGACCAACCTGTTTTCCGCCGGAACCCTGCTTGCCCCGAACACCTTCCGCAACACCCAGAACGTGTACTGGTGGGCCGGTTCCACTTTCAGCCTGACCGCGCTTGATCCCTTCAAGTTCTACGCCGACTTCATCTACGGAGAAGGCAACGGTAACGACCGCGGCAAGAACCGTCGCGGCGGCTTGTTCCTCGACGTCGCCGCCGAGTACACCGGCTTCGACATGCTCACCCCGCAGCTGACCTTCTGGTATTCCACGGGCGAAGATTCCTCCATGCGCAACGGCTCCGAGCGCATGCCCACCGTGGTTCAGAACTGGGGCCCGAGCACCTCCTTCCTGTTTGACTGCAGCCAGCAGCTGGTGAGCGGCAACATGGCCTTGAACCCCACGGGATCCTGGGGCTTCGCGGCAAGCCTGAACAAGATGAGCTTCATTCAGGACTTCACGCACCGCATCACCTTCACCTACGCCAGGGGCACCAACTCGCCCCGCGCCCTGCGCCAGGCCAACGCCCTGTGGGGCACCGGCAACTACGTGCAGATCGGTCGCGACCTGACCACCGACGAGTACGTCGTGGGCATCAACTTCGACCACGAATACAAGATCTACGAGAACCTCTCCGCCGTTGTCGAAACCGGCTGGGCCCACGGCCAGTTCCAGAAGTCCGTCTGGGGCCGCAGGTTCGTCAATCAGACCGGAAGCGATCCCTGGAAAGTCGCTTTCGGCCTGACGTACAAGTTCTAGCATCGAATTCGCCGGACATTGCGGGCGGCTGGGGCACTCCCAGCCGCCTTTTTTTATACATGCTTCATATTTCCAGCTCCCTCGTTCACGGTATCGTTCGCCCTAATTGACACTTGACCATGATCTTCTAGTTTTCCTAAAGTAGTATTCGGTATTGAATTAGCGCGACTTAACTGGGAGGAGCCGATGCCCCGTCTGTTCGCCATCCTTGTGAGCCTGTTTGTCCTGGCCTGTTTTTCTCCCGTGTCCGCAGCCAGCCAGAAAGCCGCCGAGTTACGCAAGGCCAACGCCTTGCAGGATTTTTCACCGCCGCAGCAATTTCTCTCCGGCTTCTTCCTGGCCGACGAAATGGAACCGGCCTTCCTGTTCGGCTCGGTCAAAGACTTCGTGGCCACACGCAAGTGCCCGGTCGCCTGGCTTATCGAAGAGGGCGAAAAAGCCCGCATAGCCAAACCGGCCAGTCCTGATTCCCCGCTGGAATACACCTTGTATCTTGAAGAAGATTGCCCGGACGGCGTGGTCTACTACGTGTTCGTGGACCAGAGCGCCATGACCCCGAAACAATGGATCGAATGGCGCAGGCAGTTCCACAAGAACAAGGCCGAGGGCGAATACGGCGCCACCAAGGACAGGCTTGAGAAAGCGGTTTCCGAAGGCATGAAGGTCGCTGGTGAACTCCGCTTCATCATGAAAAACGGTGAACTGACCGCAGGCAAGACTCCCGAGGACGCCCTCTGCAAGGATCTCACCTTCACGCCGTGCTACGACCTCAAGCAGGGCACGAAGATATCCAAATAGACGTACGGGGCGAACAAGTGTGATGGCGCGGGCAAAAATTCGGGCAACTACCGGCGAGAAAAGAGCCGGATACGGCGTTCTGGCGGTTCTGGCTGCGGTTGCCGTCTGGCTCTTCTTGAGCCAGGCGCAGTTCAACCCCGCGGTGATCGTGGCCATGAACCACCCCAAAGGGGCAGGCAGGTTGCTCACCGGCCAGCAGGCGGGCGCGTCTTCGCAGACGGCCTCCTATCTGGCCGATCTCCAGGGATATTCCGCCCTGTCCGGGGTGGAAAGCTACACCCCGGAGACACTCTCGGACAAGATAGACGGCAAGGCCGAGCTCTATCTGGCCTCCGGCTTCCAGGAGATGTCCTGCCGGTCGTTCTCTTCGGGAGATTCAAGCCAGGCCAGGGTGGAAACGTTCCTCTACGCCATGGAATCCCCCAAGGACGCCTTCGCGGTTTTCAGCGGGCAGCGCCGCCAGGGAGCCCTGCCCCTTGCGCTCTCTCCAAACGCCTACGCCACGGAAAACGCCGTGTTTCTTACCTCCGGGCGCTTCTATATCGAGCTTGTGGCGGACAAGGCCACGCCTGAAATAGGTCCGGCCCTGGAGGCCCTGGCCCAATCGCTCCTTTCGGTATTGCCCAGGGACGATTCCCAGCCGGCCGATGCGGACCTCTTTCCCGCTACAGGCTTAAGAAAAGACAGCCTGCGGCTGGCCGTCACCGATGCGTTGGGCATGGAAGGCCTGGAAAACGTCTACACCGCCGAATATTCGCTTCCTGGCGGCGAAGCAGCGGCCTTCCTGGCCGTACGCGCCACAGCCGAAGAAGCAGCGGCCCAGGCCAAGGCCTATACCGCCTTCCTGGCCGCCAATGGTTTCAAGCAAGTGAAGGCTCCTGCTGGCTTGGCGGGCGTCACGGTCATGGCCCTGGACAATCTGGCCCAGGTGGTGATGTCCAGAGGGCGCATACTGGCTGGCGTGCACGACGCCGCCAGCGCCGAGGCGGCACTGGAACTTGCCGCCCTGCTGACCAAGTTCCTGGAGGGGAAACAGCCGTGACCAAACACGACCCCGCGGCACAATCCGAGATCGATGCGGAAATGAACCGCCGCGATTTTCTCAAGCGCGTGGCCGGGGCTTCGGCAATAGCTGTGGGAGCCTGCGGACTCGGGCTGGCCCTTCATGACCACTCCCCCCCGCCCCCGGTGCCCGAGCAAAAGGCCCTGGCCGGCCTGGGCGATTTTTCCATAAAGGACATCGCGGCTGGAAAGCCTCGCATGGCCGTTGTTCGCGGTTCGGACAGGGCGGCCATGTTCGAGCAGGGCGTGAACGCCCTGGGCGGGCTGGGGGCCTTCATCGCCAAGGGCGACAAGGTTCTCTTGAAGGTCAACGCCGCGTTCGCCTCTCCGGCCGCCCTGGGGGCCACCACCAGCCCGGAACTGGTGGCCGCGGTGGCTGGGGCCTGTTTCAAGGCCGGGGCGGCCAGGGTGTCGGTGACGGACAACCCCATCAACAACCCTGAAAGCTGCTTCGAGATCACCGGAATCACCGGCGCCGCGCGCTCGGCGGGAGCCCAGATCATCATTCCCAGGGCGGGCCTGTTCTCCCCGGCCACCCTGCCCAACGGCAAGCTCATCAAGGACTGGCCGGTTCTGGCCGGAGCCTTCACAGGCATCACCAAGGTGATCGCGCTTTCTCCGGTAAAGGACCACGCCCGGGCCGGTGCGTCCATGCTGTTGAAGAACATGTACGGTTTGCTCGGCGGGAGGCGAAATGTCTTCCACCAGGACATCAACGGCATCATCTCCGAGTTGTCCCTTTTGGTGCGCCCCACCCTGTCCGTGCTGGACGGCACGGTCTCCATGATGACCAACGGACCAACCGGAGGCTCCCTTTCGGACCTCAAAGCCACGGGGACCCTCATCGTGTCCACCGATCCGGTTGCGGCGGACGCGCTGGGGGTGGAGCTGCTGGGCAGGACTTTGGACGATGTTCCCTACATCAGCATGGCCCAGGCCCTGGGTGCTGGCACCATCGACTACAAAACCCTGAACCCCGTGTACTTAAGCGCGGGCGCATAGGCAGACCGCAGAACATGCGAATCGTCCCGGCCCGCCGCATAAGCCAGGCCTTTTTTCTCGCCGTGTTCCTGTGGTTCTGCGTGGTGGCCACGGTGGGACCGGCCTGGTGGCAGCTTCGCGGCTGGCCCATAAACTGGTTTCTGAGCCTCGACCCGCTCACCGCCCTGGCCACTGTTCTGGCCACTGGGACACTCTATTCCCAACTCATCTGGGCGGTGCTCGCGGCAGTGCTCACGGCGGCGCTTGGACGTTTTTTCTGCGGATTCGCCTGCCCCCTGGGCACAATAAACCAGGCCACCGGCTGGATCTCGCGCCGCCTGGCCTCCAGGGACGAGCGGGTCAAGGCCAACGCCCACCATGGCCTCCAGGGGTTCAAATACCTTCTTCTCGTCTTCTTTCTTGTCTGCGCGGCCATGGGCTCGGTTCAGACCGGACTTCTGGACCCCCTGCCCCTGTTGCACCGGTCCGTGAACTTCACGCTTTTGCCCCTGGCCGATCCCGGCACCGGAGTTCTGACCGACGAGCCCCGTTTCTACGAATCAGCCTGGCTCTTCGGGGCTGTGCTTATCGCCGTGGTGGGGCTCAACCTTCTTCGGCCCAGGTTCTTCTGCCGCTTCCTGTGCCCGCTGGGCGGGCTTTTCGCGGTGCTGGCGCGTTTCGCTCCCTGGCGGATCGGCAAGGTGGACGCCCATAAATGTGGCGACTGCCGCCTGTGCGAGGAATACTGCGAGGGCGGATGCCGCCCCTCGGGCGAGATCATCCAGAGCGAATGCGTGCTCTGCCTGAACTGCTTAAGCAGCTGTCCCAGCGGACGCATAGGCTTCAGACCCCAGCCTTCGGCCGCAGGCGAACTGCCGATGGTCTCTGTTTCACGGCGAGGGCTCATCGTATCCGTGGCCGCCGGAGCCCTTGCCGCTCCATTGTGGCAGGTGGGCGCGTTGGCCGGGGCGAACCGCAACGCCTCGCTCATCCGGCCGCCGGGCTCCCTGGACGAGGACCGCTTCTTGAGCCGCTGCATACGCTGCGGCCAGTGCATGCGGGCCTGCCCCTCCAACATCATCCAGCCATCATTGTTCGAATCCGGTGTGCAGGGGCTGTGGACCCCGAATCTCAACTTCCGCATCGGGCGCAGCGGCTGCCAGGTGAACTGCGTCGCCTGCGGCCAGGTGTGTCCCACAGCGGCCATCCGGCCCTTGAGCCTGGAAGAAAAGCACGGGGTGGGTGAATTCGCCAAGCTCGGCCCGGTACGCCTGGGCACGGCCTTCGTGGACCGCTCGCGCTGCCTGCCCTGGGTCATGGACAGGCCCTGCATCGTCTGCCAGGAGCTCTGCCCGGTAAGCCCCAAGGCCATCTACACCCGCACGGTGTTCGAAACCATACGCGACGGCAGGGTGGCCGTGGCCCGCGTCCAGGCGGACAGCCTCGATCTTCTGACCACACCCGTATCGTCCGGCATCAATCTGGGGAGTGGCGACTACGCCGTGCGGCCGAGTTCGCGCCCGGACGCCACGCCCAGGCGCATACTGGCCCTGGCCGGGCAGCGCCTTACGCTGGACAGGCCCCCGTCCGGCTGGCCGGGCCTTGCCGCCGGAGACAAGGCGGACATCGTGGTGCGGCTGCAGCGGCCCTTCGTGGACCCGGCCCGCTGCATCGGCTGCGGCATGTGCGAACACGAATGCCCGGTTTCCGGGCTTCGGGCCATACGGGTCTACAGCGAAAACGAGTCCCGCTCGCGCCCGGGGCGGATGCTCATATAAATTGCATTTCCTGAGTCTCGATGTATGAAAACAAACATGTCTCCACACGACAGCCAATCGGCCGGTTGAAGGTACGGCTAGGAGGGACCGACCATGAATAATAAGAACGACAAACCAGGATTCTCCCGCAGGGACTTTCTCAAAGCTGCCGGAGTTTCCGGCCTTGCAGCCGGGATGGCCCCGGCCCAGGCTCTCGCCGCGCAAGGCGATCCAGCCGCTTCTCAAGCTGGCGGCATCCCCAAGCGCAAGCTTGGTAAAACCGGCGTGGACGTGTCCGTCTTGAGCCTTGGCGGCATGTTCGACACCATCAACAACCAACTGCTGCTCAAACAAGCCCACGCCTGGGGCGTCACCTATTGGGACACGGCCGAAGCCTACGGCAACGGTCTCTCGGAAGAGGGTTTCGGCCGCTACTTCAGCCGCAACCCGGGAGCACGAAAGGACATCTTCCTGGTCACCAAAATCGTGCCCAAGGCCGGCACCGACTATACCGCCAAGCTCGATGCCGCCCTAAAAAGGCTCCAGACGGACTACGTGGACCTCTTTTTCATTCACGCCATTTCAGGAATCGACGAGATGGCTGCGCACAAAGACTGGGCAGCGGCCATGAAAAAGGCCGGCAAGATGAAGTTCTTCGGCTTCAGCACCCACACCAACATGGAAGACTGCATGTTAGGTGCCGCCAAGCTCGACTGGATCGACGCGGTCATGGTCACCTACAACTACCGCCTCATGCAGACTCCCAAGATGCGCGAAGCCATGGAAGCCTGCGCCAAAACCGGCATCGGCGTGGTGGCCATGAAGACCCAGGGCGGCGGCCCGGTGAAGACCGACTCCGAGGCGGAACTCAAGATGGCCGGCAGGTTCCTAAGCCGCGGTTTCACGGACAAGCAGGCCAAGCTCAAGGCGGTCTGGGAAGAGCCGCTCATCGCCAGCATCTGCTCCCAGATGCCCAACCTGACCATCCTTTCGGCCAACGTGGCCTCTGCCCGGGACAAGACTTCTCTTGCCCGCGAGGACGTCGAGGTTTTCAAAACCCTGGCCGAGGACACCAAGTGCGACTACTGCGCCGGATGCGGCAGCATCTGCCAGGGCGCGGTGGGCGGGCTTGTGGCTGTGAACGACGTCATGCGCTGCCTGATGTACTACCGCGACTATGGCGACAAGGATCTGGCCAGGGAGGTTTTCGCCTCGCTTCCTGACGAAACCCGCGCCAAGCTTCTGGAAGTGGACTACTCCGGCGCCGAGCGGGCCTGCCCGCAGGGGCTGGCCATTGCGGAGCTCATGCGCGAGGCCCAAACGCTTCTGGCCTAGCATGTGAGAGGCTTTTGCGGGATACCCCACCCCCTCCATGCATTCTGAAGAACCATCCAGGAGGTTCCGGTATTTCACTGGAGCCGCCTTGATTACTCTAGCTGCGCATGTAACGTGGCCCGCTGGGGCAGCCACCCGGACCAGCTTCCCGAAAAGCGGCAGCGAACAGGGTGCCGGAAAACAAAAAGGCGCCGGAAAACCGGCGCCTTAATTGGGTAACTTTCAAACAGGACAGTCTACGTTAATTCAACCGCCTTTGCCCCATGCCATGGGACAGCTGGCGAGCGCCCGTATCGCCGTCGCCGGTGTTCTGCATCTGAGCGATGAGCCCCTTGAGCTGATCCGCCATTTCCGCAAGACGTTCCACCACTTCCACTGTTTCGGCCATGCCCGCTTCGGTCTGGTGCGCCACAGCATTCACATCGGTCAGGCTGCCGTTAATGTGCTCCGAAGCGGAAGACTGCTCCTCGGCAGCGGCAGCTATGCTCTGCACGTTCTGGGCGTTCACGTTGGTCAAATCCACAATCTGCTGGAGTGATTTTCCAGATGCTTCAGCAAGATCATTGGAGTGGTTGACGGCCTTGGCCGCCTCTTCCATGTCCCGGATGCTAAGGCCCACGGAATCCTGAATGGCCTTTATCTTGCCGCCGACCTCCTGGGTGGCGCCCATGGTCTTCTCGGCCAGTTTGCGAACCTCGTCGGCCACCACGGCGAACCCGCGCCCTGCTTCGCCTGCCCTGGCCGCCTCTATGGCGGCGTTTAAGGCCAGCAGGTTGGTCTGGTCCGCGATGTCGCTGATGACGTTCATGACTTGGCCGATGGATTGGGCCTGGGTGCCGAGTTCGTTCATGTTCGAACGAAGATGCTCGGTAACGGAGCTTACCTTGTCTATGGCTTTGACGCTCTCGATGACGATGTCAGCCCCTTCGCGAGCCTTTTCCTGGGCGGTGCCCGCGCTGTCCGCGGCATCGCTGGCGTTCTTGGCCACCTCCAGAACCGTGGCGTTCATCTGCTCCATGGCCGATGCCGCTTCGGACAACCGGCTCTTCTGCACTTCCGTGCCCCGCTTGACCTGCTCCATCTGTGTCGACAGCCTACCGGCATAGCCGCTCAAGCTGTCCGAGAGCTCCAGGGATTCGTGGGCGATGGAGCGGATCATGTCCAGAATGCTCTTGATCTGGTGTTCCTTGGTCTCGGCCTGGGCAAGGGCCTCCTCGGCCTGCTTGGAATGGCCATCAGCCTCCACGGCCTTGCGGTCGGCTTCGGCGATCTTGTCCTTCAACCCATCCACCATGGTGGCCATGGACTCGGAAAGCTGGCCCAGCTCGTCATTTTGGGAAAGCTTGCACTTGGTGGAAAGGTCGCCACCGGCAATGCTCACCGAACAGTCCGCAAGAAACCGTACGGGCTTGGAAATTGCCCTGGATATGAACATGCTGAGCAACACGGCAAGCACAACGGAAATGGCGGTTGACGCGTAGAGAAGGATCTTCGTGAAATCGAGGTCGGACATCAACGCTTTCTTGTCCGTATCGATGCCTGCCTTCACCTTCTCCCGCATGCCCTGCAAGAGCTCCTGCACCGAGGCCAGGGACTTCAGCGTCTGCGTGGTGTAGGCCTCCTGTGCTTGAGCCTGGTTCTGCTCCTTCTTGAACTTCTGGATGGAGATGGCCGTTCCGTGAAGCTCCTTGTGGGGCTGTTCAATGGACGTGAGCAGGCTTTTGAGCTCCGGGCTGGCCTGTTCGAGCTTCGTGCGGTCGTCGCTGTAGAACCATTTGCCAAAGGCGCACTTGGTGGCGTCCGAAGAGACGGAAAGCTCCGTGGCGCTATGGTCGTGCACGAACTGGCCAAGGGCCTGCGCCCATTTGAGGTGGTCGATCTCGCGCTGCAAGAGGCTCATGGAGAGGTCGTACTTCTGCATGGTGCCGTTGGCGTGATAATTCACGTCGCTGACTTCCCGCGACGTCAGCAAAAGCACAATGAGAAAGATTGCTGTAACGCTGAAAAAACCCAGCTGTATTTTCCGACCGATTTTCATGTCTGCCCAACGCATGAGTCCCCCCCTCCAAATGAAATGATCCATAAACCAGCAGGCTTACATGCCCCCCACGGGCGCGTACTCTGTTTGTAAACCAAATAATTAGCATACCAAACCTATTCCGAAAAGGTAGGAAAGCAGGTATTTAACGCGAAAATGTATTGGAAAATGGAAGAGTAAAAACAAAGAGCCGCGGGACACCCTGCGGCTCTTTGATGGGAAGAGGCAAATAGCGGAATGGGAGAAGGCTTTATATGGCCGAGCCTGTGTCTTTTCCCTCGTCCTTGGCCCGGATTTCGGCACGCTTGATCTTGCCGCTGATGGTCTTGGGAAGCTCAGGAAGAAACTCCACTATCCGGGGATACTTATAAGGAGCGGTCACGCTTTTCACGTGGTTCTGGATCTCCTTCACCAGTTCCGGAGACGGCTCGTATCCTGGAGCAAGAACCAGGGTGGCCTTCACCGCCTGGCCGCGCTCGGCATCGGGAACGCCGGTAACTGCGGCCTCGACCACGGCCGGGTGCGTAATCAGGGCGCTTTCCACCTCGAAAGGCCCGATGCGGTAGCCGCTGGACTTGATGAGGTCGTCGTTGCGGCCAAGGAACCAGAAGTAGCCGTCCTCATCGGCCCAGGCCTTGTCTCCGGTGTGGTAGTAGCCTCCGTACATCACCGAGGCCGTCTTCTCGGGCTCGTACAGGTACCCCTCGAAAAGCCCCAGGGTCTTGCCGTCGCCAAGGCGAATGCAGATTTCTCCCTCCTCACCGGCCGGACAGAGGTTGTCCCTGGCGTCCAGAAGCACGATGTCCCACCCTGGGCAGGGTTTGCCGATGGAGCCCGGTTTCACGGGCATGTTGCCGAAGGCGCCGATCTGCAGGGTGGTCTCGGTCTGGCCGTATCCCTCGTAGATGGTGAGCCCGGTGGCCTTCTTCCAGGCGTGGAACACTCCCTCGTTCAGGAGCTCGCCCGCCGTGGTGCAGTGCCGGAGGTTGGAGAGGTCGAACTTGGTGAGGTCCTCGCGGATGAGGAAACGGTAGATAGTGGGAGGGGCGCAGAACACGGTGACCTTATGGTCGCAGATCACCTGGAGAAGCTCGGCCGGGACGAACTTGCCCCGGTAGTCCCAGGTGAACACGCAGGCCCCGGCCATCCACTGGCCGAAGAACTTGCCCCAGATGGACTTGGCCCACCCGGTATCGGCCACGGTGAGGTGCAGGTCGCCGGGGCGCAGGTCGTGCCAGTAGACGCCGGTGGTTATGTGCCCCAGCGGATACTTGTGGTTGTGCACCACCATCTTGGGCATGCCGGTGGTGCCTGAGGAAAAGAAGATGAACATGATGTCGTCGCCGCCGGGAGCGTCGGCCGGCCTGGCAAAATCCGCGGACGCGGCCGCCTCGATGGCTTCGTAGGCGCTCCAGCCGGAACCGACCGGTTTTTCGCCAACCCGGACGAACATCTTAAGCGTCGGGCAGGCGGCCTTGACGGCGTCCACACGCTCCACGAAATCCTCTTCGACCACGCAGCCCTTGATGCCCGCCTTGTTCACGCGAAATTCCACGTCGTGCGCGGTGAGCAGATGCGGCGAAGGCACAGGCACGGCCCCGATCTTGTGGAGGGCCAGAACCGCCACCCAGAACTCCACGCGGCGCTGGAGCACGATCATGATCTTGTCGCCCTTGCCGATGCCCAGGGCCTTGAAGGCGTTGGCCAACCTGTTCGAGTGGGCGCTGAAGAAGACCAGGTCGTAGTCGCGGCGCGTTCCGTCCGGGCCTATGTGCACCATGGCCGGGCGTTTGGGGTCCTTCTTCGCCTCCACGTCCAGGAAGTCGAACGCGAAATTGTAGTTGGCGGGAACATCCACTTTAAATTGGGCGGAAAAATCATCGAAGCTCTCGTAGCGCGTAAATTCAGGCTGCATTGTCCATCCCTCTAGATGATGACGTCCAGGAAAACGGCCTCTTTTCCATCCAGGGCACGCATGGCGTGCGGGATCGTGGAGCTGAAATACAGGCTGTCCTGCGGTTCGAGGACCACCGTGTCCTTGCCCAGCACCACTTCCATTCGCCCCTGAAGCAGGAAGATGAACTCCTCTCCGGCATGCTGGTTGTAATCCATGCCTTCGCGTTCGCGCGGGGGAACGGTTACCAGGAAGGGCTCCATGGAAGGCTTGTTGAACCGGTACGCCAGGGACTGGTACTTATAGGCCTTGCGGCGCGTGGCGGAGAGGCCTTGGCCCTTCTTGACCAGGCAGTACTGGTGCAGCTTCGCCTCGGTTCCTGTGATGAGGGCCGTAAGATCCACCCCCGTGGCCTTGGCCACCGCGTAGAGGTAGCTGACCGGGACTTCGCGTTCCCCGGATTCGTAGGACAGGATGTCTTCCACCGAAACGTCCAGATGCCCGGCCAGATCCTCTGGTGAAAGGTTTAGGACTTCGCGCAAATCCTTGATACGCCGGGAGATGTCGCGGTCGTAGGAAGTCGGAAGGCTCATGAAATCCTCCTAGGCATTTGTTGGGCGCAAATATCCCAAATCGGTCAGAAATACGAGCATTATTCACACTAATGAGGGGTTGCCGAACGGCGGGAAGGTCTTATATGTAGCTCTGGCACATCCCTGGGGGCGCACTGGTTTCGACGGGGATTGCGACGTCAAGGTTGCAGGCCGAGGGTCCGCATGGCCTCGTTAAAAATGCGGAAAACAAGATAATCGCCAACGATTACGACTACGCTCTGGCCGCTTAAGGCCAGCCTTCCTCCAGCACACGCCCGGTAAGCTGGATGTGGAGGACACCCCCCTGGGCTGGCGTTCGCTGTTCGACTGTTGAAGCGAGCGTAAGAACCTAAATGGTCTGGGTTCGGGACGCCCGGCCGGAAGGCAAGTCCGAACCGAGATTAATTTCCGGCCTATGCCTGTAGAAGCTTTGCCCCAGCGTTCTCGGACGGGGGTTCGATTCCCCCCGCCTCCACCAACAGGACTTCCAGTACAGTCCAACAAAGTCCACATCCCCCAGGAATTTAAGGAAAAAGGCGGGCCGCAAGGTCCGCCTTAGTCCGTTTTGGTCCGTTGACAGCCAATATTTTTGTGAGTAACCCTGTGAGTAATGAGAGCATACGGGGAAAGGTGCTGTGAGTAACGCACCTAAGCCGCACCCCTCTTAGCCTCCCACCTGCGGAGGTTACTCACAAGGCTCTCGACCTTTTCCGGAGGTTACTCACATGGCACTTACCGATCTGGCCGTGAGGAACGCAAAGCCCGGCCCCACCCTCGTCAGGATCGCAGACGCCCGAGGCCTGTCCCTGGAGATCGCCCCTAGCGGGGGAAAGCGTTGGCGCTTCCGGTATCGCTTCAACGGCAAGGCCAACATGCTGTCCCTCGGGGTCTACCCTGACGTTTCCCTCAAGGATGCCCGCGAGCGGCGCGACGAAGCCCGCAGGCTTCTCGCCCAGTGCATTGACCCTGCCCAAGTTCGCAAAGCCGTTGAGACTCAGGATGCCGAGAACGTCGAGACGTTCGAGCGCATTGCCCGCGAATGGTGGGCCAAGTTCCAACCTACCTGGACCGAGGAACACGGTGGGCAAATCCTTCGCCGTCTGGAATTGAACGTCTTCCCCTGGATCGGCCCGCGCCCAATCAAGGACGTCACTGCCCCCGAAATCCTGACGCTGGCCCGCCGCATCGAGTCACGTGGAGCCCTGGAAATGGCGCACAGAACCATCCAAGGATGCGGCCAAGTTTTTCGCTACGGCATCGCCACTGGCAGATGCGAGAGAAATCCCGCCGCCGACCTTCGCGGGGCTCTCCCTCCGGTCAAAGAAAAACACCACCCCAGCATCATAGACCCCAAGGCTATCGCCCCCCTCCTCCGCTCCATGGACAATTACCAGGGCTCGCCGGTCACAGCTTGCGCCCTGCGCTTGGCCCCCCTGGTGTTCGTGCGCCCTGGCGAGCTTCGCCATGCTGAGTGGAGCGAGATCGACCAGGAGGCCAAGGAGTGGCGAATTCCCGGCCACAAGATGAAGATGCGAGAGCAGCACATCGTCCCTCTATGCAGGCAGGCCATCGCCATCATCGAAGAACTGCGCCCAATCACCGGCCACGGGAAGTACCTCTTCCCTTCCATGCGGACCCTGGACCGGCCCATGAGCGAGAACACCGTCAATGGAGCCCTACGCCGCCTGGGCTACACCAAAGACGAACTGACCGGCCACGGGTTTCGGTCCATGGCCTCTACCCTGCTTAACGAACAAGGCTGGAACCGTGACGCCATCGAGCGCCAGCTTGCCCATGCCGAGCGTGACAACATCCGAGCGGCGTATAACTATGCTGAGTTCTTACCTGAGCGGCGGAAGATGATGCAGGCCTGGGCGGATTACCTGGACGCCTTGAAGTCTGGCGCAAAAGTGATACCGATTCATCAAGAGCGAATGAAAGGTAATTAGCAGCATTTCCCGGCCTAGGGGCGGAGTAGCTCCATCCCTAATTCCTGATTCACTGCTGGCTGTACAAGGAAATTTTGGATCAAGGACTGTGGGAGACTTAACTGTGGAAGAAATATCTTTTTTAGAATTTCTCGAAGACTTTGGGAAAAGAGATGATTTGGGTGGATCACTTCCGTCTATTCTAGAAGAGCTGACTAGACTTCAACCATACTACCTGTTGTGGGCTGAATATCTTAAACGAAGCATTATATATAAGGAAACTGTGGAATGGGTAAATAATGTCTTGAAAAACAATCCTGATTTGGATTGCTTGAATAATCCATTTGATTCATTTGGCAACTACACTACAATACTAGACTTAAGCTCTGCGTTTAGAGTATTAAAGATAATCTACACTGACGCACGTGATCTTCAGCTAAACTACAACCCTGATAACATATTTGAGTACGCAATATACAATAAGTTCCCACATAAAGAAGAGTTAATTTTTACATACATTATTTTTGGGGATGTATTCTCAGATGAGTATATAGAAAATTTTACTAAACCAACAGGAAGGATATATAATATTGCAAGAATGTTTGTGTATAGACACGACAGAATAAAGCGCAAAATAATTGACATGAATGACAAGAAAGAACTACAAACAACAGTTAATTGCAGTATTGAAATGTTTGAAGACAAGTATGGCAAGAAACCAAGCATAGACGACCTATACACTGTCTTACATGAATGGTTTTCTGAGTCTAACAACTTATTTGTTGAGATTGACATTGTTGGATTAAGCAATAAACAAATATTCAATCAGATAAAAGATTTAATTAACTCACACAAAGACAAGATAAAATATGAACAAAAACACAGCTTACATGATAGTTTCCAGTTCCAACACCCAACAGTAACAGGAAATCTCGAAGAATTGCGACGCTACTTACGTGCTTTTGACTTAAAGAAAGAAGGCAAAACAATTCGCGAAATATCATCTGCTATATATGAGCGGGATCTTGATGACGACGTCCGTAGAGTAGTATTACGCGACATCGACAAAGCAAAAAGAATAATTGCGAATGCGGAAATCGGACTTTTCCCAGGAAAATATTAAGGTTATAATAGGGTGACAACTTAATATAACTACTAGTGTGTCACTGTGACAAGCTCAAGATTCGTGAGCTATGTCACCGTGACAATTTAATAATTACTTCCTCTGGCCACTTATGTCTTTCGGTTTTATTTGGTTTGTACTGGTAAACACCTTTAGGAGGGTTTGCCAATGCAAGCCGAGCATCAAAAAGAACGCCTTCTTCGCCTCCCTACCGTCCTTGACCGTGTAGGCTACAAACGTAGCCGTTTCCTCGACCTCGTACGCCTCGGGGTATTCCCCCGCCCGGTGAAACTCGGAGCCCGTGCCGTGGCTTGGCCGGAGAGCCAGATCGACGCCATCGTGGAACGCCTCGCCTCCGGTCAGGGGGTGCCCCATGAGTAACAACACCCCCCAGAAACAGAAAAACCCCAGCTGGCACCAGGGCTTTTCTGAAAACACAAACGTAGAAAACAACACCCCCAATCTGTCCCAAACCGCCGCTCCGGTCAAGATCGACGAAGCGGCCAACACCTCCGACGCCCAGCGCAAGCGCCTTCTGGAAGTTCTCCGCAACCGGAGCCTGACCACCCTGGAGGCCCGGCGGGAACTGGACGTGCTCCACCCCGCAGCCCGTGTCATGGAGCTTCGCAAACAAGGTTACGACATCCAGACCATCCGTGTCCCTGACCTGACCTCCGAAGGCCGCGCCCACAACGTGGCCCGCTACATCCTTCGGGGGGACTGCCGATGAGCGGCATTGACCATTCCAAACCCATGCCCTCGAACCCCGACGCGGAACAATCCGTACTGGCCGCGATTATGGCCCGTCCGGAACGCATCGAAGAGGCAGCCGTAGAACTGAGCCCGGAGAGCTTCCACGTCCCCTCCCATAGGATCATGTACCAGGCCATGCTGACGTTGCGGGAGCAAGCTAGAACCGTTGACCTTGTGACCCTGGCTGATTCGCTCTCGCAAATGGGGAAGCTCGAAGACGTTGGCGGCCCGATCCGCTTGGCGGAAATTGCGGCGGGGTACGTTGGCAACTTCATTGAGTCCGTTCGGATCGTCCGTGAAATGGCCGCGCGGCGATCCTTTGTTGAAACAGGCCTGGCCCTTGTGGACGGCGGCCACGACATGACCCGCGACCTGCCCGCCCTGGCCCGGCTGGCGAACAAGGCGGGGGCAACGGCAGTGCTCAACGGGCCGCGCCTTGTGGTGGCTGACGCGGCGCAACTGCTCTCATTGGAGCTGCCACCGCGCGAGTACATCCTCACCCCCGTGATACCCCGCCAGGGCCTTGTGATGCTCTACGCTCCGCGCGGGGTGGGCAAGACCTTCGTGGCGCTGAGCCTGGCTTATGCCGCCGCTTCGGGGCAGTGGGTGTTCCGCTGGCAGGCTCCCAAACCCCGCCGGGTGCTCTACCTGGACGGCGAGATGCCAGCCAACACCATGCAGCAACGGCTGGCCGCCATCGTGGCCGGGTATGAACTGGAACTGCCCGGCCCCGATTGGCTGCAATTCATCACACCCGATCTTCAAGGCCTGGGGTTGCGAATGCCCAATCTCGCTACGCCTGAAGGGCAAGCGGCCATCATGCCGCACCTTGAGGGCGTTGACCTGGTTGTGGTGGATAACCTTGCCACTTTGGCGCGGGCTGGCCGGGAAAATGACGCCGAAGGCTGGTTGCCGGTCCAGGCATGGATGCTTGGCCTGCGCCAGCGGGGCTTGAGCGTATGCATGGTCCACCACGCCGGGAAAGGCGGCCAGCAACGGGGTACGTCCAGCCGCGAAGACGTGCTTGATACGGTGATAGCTCTCAGACGCCCCCACGACTACCAACAGGAAGAAGGCGCACGTTTCGAAGTCCACCTTGAAAAGGCTCGGGGTATCTGCGGCGAAGACGCCAAGAGCTTCGAGGCCACGCTTGAAACTCAAGGTGACGCCCTTGTCTGGCGATGCCGCGACATCGAAGACGCGCGGTTAGCCCAGATTCGCGCCTTGCTGGATGAAAAGATGACCGTCCGGGAGATTGCCGAAGAGACCGGCATCCCCAGGTCCACCGTCCAGAGAATGAAACGGAAACTGGAGGCGGCATAAAGGAGCGCCACCTCCTCCATACCCCATGTGTCCCACTGTCTCATTCCCTATGGCGTGGGACAGTGGGACAAAGCCCCCGAGAGTGGGACACCCAGCGGGACAGAAATAAAGGCACCCACCCTCAAATCATTGGCTGAAAAGGTGTTACGGACTGTCTCACCTGGGACAAACACCGGGACAGACAGTGGGACAGGGAACAAAACAGTGGGACAGAACGCCGTGTTTCCGAGCCGTTTTGTCCCACGTCCCAAACCTTCAGATTCGACCGATGCGGACACCGAGCGGACACAACTTCGCGCGCGCGAGAACTCCACTCCGGTTCTTCTTCCCGAAGCCCCTCCCCTGGAGGCCCTGGCCCTGTTCGAGCGCGAACCTCGTGGCGTGGTGTCCTGGCTTGCCCACCAAAGCCAAGGACAACCCCGCCACTTATCCCCCAGGTGGGTAACAGTCATTCAAGCCGAAGCCCGGTTGCGGCTTCAAGAGGTAGAAGCATGACCCCGACGAAATACGAGGGCAAGCGCCGGAGCCCTTTAGAAGCAATCCGCGCATTCTGCATGTGGTGTTGTGGCGGCCAGTGGTCGGAGATTGCGGCCTGTCCGTCCAAATCCTGCGCTTTCCATCTCTACCGACGGGGAGCCATCCCGAAAGGGGCTGGCCGTTCTCTTGTGAGAATCATCAAGGCCCGTTGCCTCGACTGCATGCCCGATGGCGCGGCGGACTGTGACGCCTATCAGGCTGTAGAACATCATCCCCCCTGCCCGTGCTGGCCCTTCCGCATGGGAGGCAATCCGAACATCGGAGTAGAGACAAGAAAGAAACGCCGGGAACAAGGCAAGCGTCAGATGAATTTTGCTGCTCCACGGCCTGGATCGGGTCTCAGAATCACACGTAAGCCCATGATGGAGGCAATACCTCATGAAAGAAAACAAGACGCCCCCTGCTAAGACTTCAAAGAGCCGTTCAACCAAGAATAAAACAAAAACACAAAAAACCGGTGTTCCTCCAAAAGAAACCATGCCCGTTCAGGAATTGACAACGGAAGAGAAAGCTAAGGTTGATGCATGGTCCTCACGTGAAAAGGCCAAAACAAAACCACCCAGATTCAAAGTCACCCAGGGCAAGAGCTTTGAGATCGGCCATGCAGGACCAGACAACAAGTTAGCATTCTGGGCAGAAGCAATTCAAAACTCAACGGGCTTCAGCTCCGTAGCGCAAGGGGCCAATTTTATTGCCCAGGTAACTCAAGCGATAACCCCTTTTTTCGGGCAAGATGCGGAGACTGTCCAGAAAGCGTTGAATGATTCAGCGGCTAACCTCCTTGAGTTAAAGCCTGGAGACGCCACGGAAGCCCTACTTGTGGGCCAAATGCTTGCCTCAAACAACGCCGCGATGGACTGCATGCGACGGGCCATGCTCAAGGACCAGACATCCTACGGGCGTGAGTTCAATCTCAAGTTTGCAGACCGTTTCATGCGAACCTACACAGCCCAAATGGAAGCCCTGACCAAGTACCGCAAGGGCGGACAACAAAAGGTCATCGTGGAGCATGTCCACGTCTACCAGGGCGGGCAAGCCATCGTCGGCAACGTCAATCAACCTGGAGGGGGGAGGGATGGACAAAAAAAAGGAGATACAACCCCTTGCCTGCGGGCCATCGACCAGGGAAAAGCCGGAATCCCGCTTCGACTTGAGGACGGTCAAGAGGTGTGGTGCGAGATGCAAGAGGACGGGGGTACCCTGCCAGCAACCAGCGATGGCTAATGGCCGTTGCCGTCTGCATGGAGGAAAATCACCTGGAGCACCAAGAGGCAACAAGAATGCTTTGAAGCACGGTTATTACTCAGCGGAAGAACAGGAACTGCGAGCGGAGGTGCGGGAGCACTTGAGATTGATGAAGGAAACGCTAAGAAACTTCTAGAGACTTATCGATTCAGAAGGTCCACTCCTTTTATAGAGTGGGCCTTTTGAATTCGTGGCTATTGCCTTCGCTCCGCAATTTCCATACTTTATAGAAAGAATCTAGACTGTTGAGGAGGCTCGCCATGGCCAAACCTTACCACGATATGGACCTGATTACATTCCAGCGCCGGTTCGGAACCGAAAAGGCCT